>LVWL01000014.1 GCA_002092835.1 Campylobacter concisus
GCTGGGGCTGGAACAACAGGACCTACTTTACCAGCAGGAAGTATAAAAATTCCATTGTCGGCTTATACAGGAGAGGATGTATCATCAGGACTATTAACTTCATTTCACTCTTCTATACCTCATGGATATCACTTATATAGACATACTGATGGCAGAGATTATCTAACTCCTGACGATCCTACCGCTCCTAGTGCGTTTGAATATAAAGAAGGTTGGTATGTAAGTAATGATGGCAATCTAGCCATTGGTCAAGATAATGCTAAAGATCTAGCAGTAACTAGTGCAAATCAATCATCAAACTATCCAGATGATAACTCTGTAGCTAAGATAGTAGATCCTAGCCAAAATTTAAAAGTATTTGGTTCAGATACCCCTAACAATATAACAGTAGATAATACAAAGATAACATCTGTACACTCAGGAGTTGGAGAAGATAATATCGATGCTAAGAACGGGGCTAAATTATTGGGAATTTCTGGTGGTTCAGGAAGTGATGGTATAACTGTAGAAAGCGGCTCTTTTGTAAATAAGTTATATGGTGATAATAAAACTCAAAACGATATACACGAGAAACGTGTTCACCCAGATTTGGATATAGAAGATAAAGGTGCTGCAGCCGATACCATAAAAGTAACTGGAAGTGGGACGCAAGTTAATTTTATAGGTGCTGGTGATGGAGATGATACCATAACTGTAGACAAGGGTGCCAAAGTAAAGCTTGTTTTAGCGGACGAAGGAAACGATAATGTAACCGTAAGTGATAGCGGAACTTACGTCAGTGCCATAAACGGTAGAGGCGGCGATGATACGATATTGGTAGAAAAAGGTGCAAAAGTAGACGGTATAGTGGGAAGATGGGGTAACGACAAGATAACCGTAAAAGATGCAGACACTGTTGTAACAGAAAATGTAGAAGGCAACGAAGACGGTGATACCATTAAAATTTTAGACGGCGCAAAAGTAAAAGGATACGTTAGCGGCGGACGCGGCGAAAGTCCTAGCATATATGGCGGAGCTGCAGATTCTGATAAGGACAACATTACTGTTGAAAACTCTACTGTTGAAGGAGTTGTAGAAGGCGGCATATGGGGCGGTAATGATGGAATGAAAATTAAAAATTCTCATATAGGCGGAATATCTGGTGGTTTTGGTGAAAATAAGATAGATATTTCAAATGTTACTAATTTAGATGCAAAAACTATTTGGGGCAATAAATTTAAAGATACCGTAAATATTGACGGAACTCTAAAAAATTCTACTATTATAACTGTTGAGGGCGAAGATATCGTTAATATTAACGCTGGTGCGACAATAGATAAGATTGATATAAATACGGGAGCTGACAAAGATACTGTAAATATCAATGCTAATATTACCGCTGATGTTGGCAAGCAATCAAATATTACGACCGAGGGCGGTATAGATACTGTAAATATCGCTAGTGGAGTAACGCTAACTCGTACTGTTATTAGCACGGGTGCCGGAGAAGAAACTATAAAGATCAATGCTGGTAAAACAGGTGTTGCAGATCGTATAACATTTGAAGGATCTTCTTTAGATACCGGAGCCGATAAAGATATAGTAGAAATCACAAATACTATGTTCAAAAAGGGTAGTAACGGTGAATCATCTAATCTAAATACTGGTGACGGTGGCGATATAATCACTATAAAAGAGGGAACTATATTCCAAGATAATTCAGTCATTACAACTGGACTAGGCAACGATAAAGTATATCTGGAAAGTGGCGTTCAATTTAATAAAGCTACCGTTTGGGCTGATGACGGAGATGACGAGATACATGTTAACGGAGCAGAATTTAACGGTCCTAGAGGTATAGGCGGCGTATCAGGCGGAGCTGGAAACGATAAAATTTTCATTAACGATGGAACTAAATTTACCGGCGGCTCTATACTGGGCGACGGCGGAGCTACGCTTGATCCTATAAATGGACCGGGAAATGATGAGATAACTATTTCAGGTACAAATACCGTTCTAGATAACGTAAATATAGATACTGGCGATGCTAATGCGGTTGGCGGAGCTAAAGATACTGTAAAAATCGAGGATGCGAAACTTAAGTACACTAATATTAGGTCTGGTAATGGTAATGATGAGATAACCATAACCGGAAACGCAAATTTAACCGGTGGATTCAATAGGAGCGGAAGCGGCGATGATACTATAACAGTAAGTGGCAATGCAATCTTAAATAACACGTATCTTCAAGGGGAACAAGGTAGTGATACTATAACTATAAGCGGCAATGTTAAGGCTAAAGGTGGTAATTTTAACACCGGAGCTGGAGCAAACGATAAAATAAATATTAACGGTAATGCCGAGTTGGATGGCACTACATTGCAGTTTGAAGGCGATAAATCAACAGATAAAGCTACTCTAAACGTAACCGGAAACGCCGTATTAAAAGACGTAACGATACAAGCTTCTCAATCTCTAGGCGAGCAATATATGAATTTCCATCAAAGCGGCGAAGCTAAAGTAAAAAGCCTTATGGGTAGCCAAAATAAAGACGTTATAGATATAGCAGGCGACTTTACTTATACTAACGTCGGTAATAATCTTCAAACTTACGGTGGAGACGATGAGATAAAGATGCACGGAGGAGCTACGGTAAAAGTCAAAGCAGATATGGGCGAGGGCATTGATACTTTAACAATAGATAATGCTACGCTTAAAGATTCTCAAGTGAATATGGATGGCGGTAATGACAAAGTATATATCAATGCCGGAGCAAATTTAACCGGCACAAGAATTTATACCGGCGATGGTGAAGATAAAGTATATGTAAGAGGCGGTACGTTTAGCGAAGCAGAGATCGGACTAGACAAGGGTAAAAATGAAGTAAATATAGAGTCTGGCGCGGTATTTGGCGACCGAGATGCTGGTCTTAATGCCTTTAATGAGCATAAAACTTATATAAGATCAGATCATGGAAATGATTCAGAAGATACCATAAACGTTAAAGCCGGTGCTACCGTCAAAAATGCTGAAATACAAACTTACGGTGGAGAAGATACTTTAAATATAGACGGTACGGTTATAAATTCGAACATAAAGTTAGGCTCAGGCAATGACACCGTCTCTATCGGTAAAAACGCAAGCATAGACGGTAGCTCTACTATCGACGGCGGAGACGACATCGATACGCTAAAAATTGCCGACGGCAGTATAGATTTTAGCAGAGTTAAGAATTTCGAAAAACTAGATTTAACCCAAGGCAATAACGATATAAATCTATCAGTTAAAGACGTTTTAGATATGACTGATAGTAATAACAAGTTAAGAATAGATGGTAATGGTGACGATCATGTAACGCTACAAGGAGGTATAGGTACATGGAATAAATCTGCTATCCCTAATAGCGATGGTTATACAGTCTATACAAAAACAGAAGGAAGTCACACCGTAACCTTAGAAATTAAAGACGTAGTAGTACATGAGATTTAAAATTTAACTAACTACTTTAATCCCAAAGGAAATTCCTTTGGGATATTCTTTCTTGTCATTAAATTTTTATAATTGTTTATATTTTTAATCTATATAAAATAACCTTTTGTCTATTTTTGTATAAATTTTCTGCAATAAAACATAAGACTATTTCAAGCTAAAATGATTAAGTAAATTTACAAATACCTAATAATAGTTTTATGATTTATGACCTGGTAAAAGCTATTATAAAGGCCTAAGCACTCCATAATTAATTGATGTTCCACCTAATCAGCAATCTCCTTTTGTCTTCGACGTTTAAATTTATAAAATCGATACCGAAAAGTTTTGTTAAATTTTCGCCCTTTAAAATTTGATCGGTTGCGCCGAATTCATATCCTAAGGAGCCGTTTAAAAGTAAGGTTTTATCCGCCGTCGCAAGCGCGTGATCGGGATGATGCGAAGTAAAGATCACGCAGGTTTTTTGCTCGCTATTTAGCCTTTTGATTAGGCTTAAAACGGCGTTTTGATGAAAGACGTCGAGGTATGACGTAGGCTCGTCCATGACAAGAATTTCGGGCCGTAGTACTAGCGAGCGAGCTATAAGAGCCAGCTGCATCATGCCGCCGCTTAGTTCGTCTACGTTTAAATTTAAATACTCGCTAACGCCCGCTATGTTTGCGGCTTCCTCAGCCATCGCCCTATCCTCCGCGCTCGGCCTTGAAAACATATCGACGTTTGCGTTTACGCCCATTAGAATCAGATCTTTTACTTTAAAGCTAAAAGCGATATTTTCGCTTTGAGGCACGTATCCTACGAGCCTGGCGCGCTCTTTACCGCTAAGAGAGGCATGATCGCGCCCATCGATCAAAATTTGACCGCTTTTTGCTTTTAAGAGTCCTAAGATAATCTTTAAAAATGTAGATTTGCCTATGCCGTTTGGGCCCAAAATCGCAAGCGTTTCGCCGCTTTTTAGGCTAAGACTCAAATTTTGCAAAATTTGCTTGCGTTCGTACGAAAAGCTTAAATTTTCTACGCTTAAGACCATCTTTTGCCCTTTTTAACGATGATGACGCCGATCATCGGAGCGCCTATAAGCGCGGTTAGGATACTTAGCGGGATTTCAGCCGAGCTCACGCTTCTAGCCGCAACGTCGGTTAGCATCAAAAATATCCCGCCTAAAATCGCCGAAATCGGAACTAGCTGCGAGTTATCGGAATCGTAAATCAGCCTCGTAATATGCGGCATCAAAAGCCCTACCCAGCCGATGATACCCGCTATCGCTACGCTTGCGGCCGTTATCAGCGTGGCAAGTACGATAAAGATAAAGCCTAAAAATTTACTCTCGCCCAAAATGCTTGCGTGTTCGCCGCCTAGTGATAAAATGTTTAGCTTCCAGCCCATTAGGCTAAGAAGCACAAGCCCGCTAACGCAAACGGGAGCCAGCGCCGCTACGTCGCTCCAAGAGATGGCACTTAGGCTTCCCATCAGCCAATATACGATACTAGGTAGCTTTTCTTGCGTGTCGGCGACGTATTTGACAACCGAGATCAGCGCCTCAAATATCGCTCCCGTGATAATGCCCGCAAGCACCAGCATGAGCTTTGAGTTTTTGTTTGCCAAAACGCCTAGGGCGTAAGCTATCATGACGCTAAAAAGCCGAAAATAAAAGCGCCTATTTGCGTGGCTACGGGACTACCGAAGGCTAAAATGCAAACCACCGCGCCAAACCCCGCTCCGCTACCAACGCCCAGGATATTCGGACTTACCAAAGGATTTGCAAACATCGCCTGAAATATCACGCCCGCCGCACTAAGCTCGCGCCTATCAAAAATGCCGCTATCAGCCTAGGCAAGCGCAGATCGAATATCAAAGCGTAAAGCGTCTCTTTGTCGTTTTGATAATAATCCATAAGCCCGTCAATAGAAATCCTACCCGCAAGCAGCGAAAAAACAACCGCGAAGGCTAGAAAAAGCGATAAAAACAGATACTTTTTCATTATCTAAAAAGCTCATAAAATTTGCTCTCGCCGTTTAGGTCAAAGCGTAAAATTTTAGCTATTTCGTCGTCGTTTAGATCGTAGCCATAGAGCAATTTGTAGCTCTTTTTCATCTCGTCTTTTAAATTTATATGCGCCTGCCCCGAAAATAGCACGCTAAACCACGCCCAGCCTAGGTGCGATTCGCCCGTAGGCGGCTCCCACATATCGCCTCCCAGAGGCATTTTATAGACGGCTTTTTGCTTGACGGCCTTTACGTTTTTTAAAATTTTATCGCTAAAAAAATCCCGCGGAGTTAGCTCGTCAAAGTTGCTAAGCAAGATAACGTCCGGATTTTGCGCAAGAATTTCTTCTTTATTTAAAATTCTAAATCCTCCAAAATTTGCCGCATTTGCTCCGCCGCTTAGCTTGATCTCGTAATCAAAATACGTCCCGCCGCCGGCTGCCTCGTAACTTTTATCTCGGCCGAATATAAAAAGAACCTTCGGTTTTTTGCTAAGCCCTTTTACGAAATTTTCGATCTTAGCTCTTACCTCGGCTCTATTTTGTAAAATTTGCTCCGCTCTTTGCTCTTTTTCGTAAATTTTACCCAGCATACCAAACCAAAAAAGCGGGGCTTCCTCCGTGCCGCTTAAATTTACCAAAGCTACGTTTAGCCCTACTTTTCGCAGCGGCTCGATGATCTTTTCGCCTCTCATACCCCACTGCACGACTAGATCCGGAGATAGTTTTAGCAGCTCCTCGATATTTGGAGTAAAATCCTCTCCGATACCGCCTGCTGGGATACTAGCTGCGCCTTTTATCATTTTTCCCAGCATTCCGCGCTCGATATTTTTCTTGGCCATCGGATGGACGGAGGCTAGGCGAGATACGTTGTTTTCGACGCTAAGAGAAAACGAAGCTAGCGGCACCGGAAACAGAGCTACGCTTTTAACCGAACCGTCAAAATGAAGTTTGTTTCCGCTTTGATCGGTAAATTCAAGCGCGCTCAGCGTCGCTGCCAGTAGCAATAAAACGGATATGATTTTTCTCAAATTTGATCCTTAAATTTGTAAATTTTAGGGCTTTTGAGCGGTGGTGTTTAAAACCCGCTCGGCAAATTTAAAATTTAAAAGCTAGCCTTAAAGCCTAGTTTGAAATTTCTGCCCGGATTTATTAGCGGGTTGCTAGCGCTTTTAGGCTGGCTGATTAGCTCGTAGCTTAGGCTTGGGGCGTATTCTTTGTCAAAGATATTTTCGACGCCGAAATTTAGGCTAAAATCTTTTAAGAAACCTAGTTTGCCCAGACTCTTGCCAAAGTATAGGTTATGCACGAAGTATCCCGCTCGCTCGCGTTCTACGCTGTCGTCTATGCGCGTCTTTCTCGCCGCCCAGTCGCCGCTATACTCTATGTATGAGTTTGCCAAAAACTCCGGCGAATAAGAAACGGCCACGCGTCCGCTAAGCGGAGCGATCTCGGGAAGCGGTTTGCCGGTTTGTTTGTTTTTGCCGCGCGTGTAGGCGATGTTTGTTTTAAGCTCCAAATTTGACAAAATTTTATAAGCGAGGTCAAATTCCGCTCCGCTTATCTTGGCTCTATTTACGTTTTGCGACTGATAGTAGGTCACGCCGCCGCTTTGCCAGTTTCGCTCGACGATCAGGTCTTTATAATCTCCCGTGTAAAATATCAAATTCGATCTAAGCGCTTTATCCGTATAGCGAAGTCCGGCCTCATAGGTAACGCCTTTTTCGATATTTAGATCAGGGTTTGGCAGATACGCCTCGCTGCCTGAAAACGTAAGTATCGGGGCAACCTCGCCGCTCATAGGAGCTCTAAACGAAGTAGAGAAATTTCCTACAAACTCAAACCCTCCAATGATAGGGTAAATAAGTCCCAGGCCGTAGCTGGCTCTGCCGTCTTTTCTATCGTTGGCGTTTTCGTATAGGGCTTTTACGGCGGGGCTCATCGAGCTATCCATATCAAAGGACGTTTTTATGCGGTCGTAGCGTAAATTTGCGCTCAAAATCGCGTCGTTGCTAAATGCGTATTCAAGCAATCCAAACCCGGCGACGTCAAGCTGTTTGGTTCTTAGCCTATTGCGAAATCTAGGGCCGTTATTTACGCTTTGATACACGCTATCCCAGTCCTCGTAATAAAAATCTACGCCGTAAGTTTGGGTTAGGTTGTCGCCTACGAATTTACCGATAAATTTGCCGCCGTAGACCTTCGGACCGTTTACGTAGTTATCGACTTGTCTAGGCGAAAACGAGCCGATGTAGGGCCTTATATTTAGGTGCGTATAAAGCTCTCTGTAATACAAGCTAGAATCTAGCAGAAATTTGTCGTTTACGTTGCCTTCGTAGTTTAGCGCTACGTATTTTTCTCTAAGAGGCGCTTCTTTTATGTATTTTTGAAAGCCTCTCGCGTTTGCCGTTCCCGGAGCGCCGACCGCCGTACCGACTACGCCGCGCTCGGACTCCGTATATCTGGTTACGAGCTCAAGTCTGTGAAAATCGGCAAAGCTATATCCGCCTTTAAAATCAAGGCTTCGGTAATTATACCTCGTATTTGGGATTTTGCCCGCAGGAGTGTCGTAGTCCTTGCCGTGTTTGTAGTTTAAGCCGAGCAATGCGTCAAACCCGTGTCCGACTACGCCGAGTTGTAAGCGGTTTTGTACGCCTTTGTTCGCGCTTTGATACTGGGTGCTTAGATACGTATCCGATAACGCCCAGTCGCCGTGCACGTCCCCGCTAGCTCTTTTGGTGACTAAATTTACTATGCCGCCAAAGGCGTCCGTGCCGTAAAGCGTGCTAGCAGGGCCTCTTATTATCTCTATCCTTTCGATTTGATCGGGCGTAAATATCGAATACTCAAACGCCGGCCTACCTCTAAATCTAAGTCCGTCTACGAACATCGGCACGCGGTAATCAGACGAACTAAAGCCTCGCACGTTTACGGTGCCCGAGTCCATGCCTTCGTTTACGATTGAAACTCCCGGTGCCTCGCTGATTAGCTCGGGTACACTTTTGCCGAGCTTTCTTTCTATCGTCTCTTTATCTACTACCGAGACGCTTTTGCTTATCTCGTCTACGCTTTGAGACGATCTTTGCGCCGTGACGGTTACGCCTTCTAGCGATTTTAGCCCTACTTCGTCTTGCGCGGCGGCCAAAACGCCGACCAGAGCGAGGCTAAGCGCGATTTTTCTCTGCATTTAAACTCCTTTAAAAATATTTGAGTAATTATATAGAAATATATAATGATTTTCAATATGTATAAAAGGTAACATCATATTTAAAAAGCCATAATTACTATATTTATACTATATATTAAGACACTAAGATATACCATGTTGACTGGCATGATATTTATGATATGTGCTAAATAGTACCCCACATTGTACCCCAGTACAATAGACAAGCC
>LVWL01000015.1 GCA_002092835.1 Campylobacter concisus
AAAACCTCATATGAAAAACTAGAAGAAAACTACAAAGAGATAATGCATACAAGATACACATATAAATTTAATGAAGCTTACGCACTAAATAATATCTCATATAAACCTATGTCTATAAAAGAAGCTTATGATAAAAATAGTACAAATAGCTATTGCTACTATCCAGTAATGATCTATCAAAACTATATAAGTCTAAATTTAAATAGACTATTTCTAGGAGCTAATATAAGTAGTGGAGGATTAGATTATAACTCATTTATCTACTACGATATAGACCATAAGAAAAACAAACTATCTTTTAACCTAGCCTCTAAACTAGCACTAAATAACCTTAGTGCCTATCTATGCTTAGATGAGCTAAGAGGAGCTGGCAATGAGATAGATGCAAACTACTTTAAATATGCAAGAAGTAGATATACAAACTCTGATGTAGAGATAAGGGGATTAAATTTGGATGTTAAAGAGGAGAAGGAAATTTATAGTGTCTATAACAAAGATGACAACCAAGATGGACATAGTTTCTCTTCTGCTATAAAAGCCTACCAAAAAGCTGTAGAGATAGTAAGTAAATTTAAACGAGGCATATTTAATACTGATGATAAAAATAGCCACTCTAACCTCTCAAGAGATCTAGTGGAAGCTCTTGACACTATAGGAAACAATAACATTAAAGGGGTATATGTGGGGTGTAAAGTTGATTTAAAAGATAGAAGCAAAGAGAATATTCCTCCCCGCCTAGTGGGTCGTCTAGCCACCACCATAATAATGGAAGATGGTCTATATATAGGATAAGAGATGAAGAAGATTATATTCACAGCTTTGGCTATCTTAGTAATAGCTACATCATTAATAGTAGTAAATAAAAGAATAAATAAAGGAAATTTAATGGATAACAATAATACGTATATAGTTATAGCTCCGAATGGAATGGAAATACCATTTGATAAAAAGACAAATTTATCAGTCTCGCCGCTTGATTATGGGAGTGAGACTATAAGTGTAAAAGAACACTCCCAAATGCTCCTTGACTCCCGCTCCATCCTGGACTCATCTCCATATAAAAACTATAAACCACTATACTATAACCCTAAGGCAAATTCTCTAGGTCAAACAGACTATATGTCATTTAAACCATGGCTAGATATTAGCTATCACTCAAGCTCAAATAAACTATCGCCTTGGACTAAAACAGAAAAAGCTTACTATGAAAGCTTAAAAGATAAAAGAGATAGATATATCTATCTAGTAAAAAGAAGTAATCTAAAATGCACTATGATAGATATTCCTGAAGATGCAATAGGTAGAGTAGATAGTAAAGGCAAACTAACAAAGCCTGAGTATGCTGAAATTTATGATGAAGTAAATGCCAATAAAGGTACATTAAAATCAATGCTCTTTTCAGCAGAGTGGGGAATATGTGCAGGAATACTTGGAGATCCTATGGGCTTTTCACATGGAAATGAAGCAGGCTTTAAAGCAAGAGGATTTCAAAGAGTATTCTTAGCAGCTCAGCTAGGAGTAGTAAAAGCTTTAGAATATTTAGGTGATCTATTTGAATACCAAACATATAATATAGGTCTAAATACAAATTTACAAATGGCAGAAGAATTTAGAAAACTATTTACCAATCCTCCACTAGATGAATATGGCATGATGCCTTATCTTGATGAAATAGTAGGTAATTACTTTGTGATGGATTTTAATAGGGACGGAGTAGCATTTGATCCAGAAGGAACAACACATAAATTTTTAAGAGAACTCGTAGAAGATAAAGGTAAATTACTAGACCCTAGAGACCTTGATGCAAACGAGACTACAAGAGAAGAATTTATGTCTTACTTAAAAGCTGAAATGCCTCATTTTACAACTAGATTTGATAAAAAAGGTTTTCCAAACAAAATGACAGATAGAGACATAGACCTCTACATCGACTCCACCCTTCTAGAAGCTAAAATAATGTCCCTAACCCCACCTGAGGTTATCCTAATGCACCATACTATAACACACCTGAAGAGCTAACAAGACTATATGAAGCAGGTAAATTAGACAAAAAGCTAAATCCACTAACACCAGTAATGTATAGAGAAAGTTTTCCTGAAGATCTTAGAGCTAAGATACTAAGCTATGCCAAAGAGCATAATATAAAGGATTAAAGAATAAATTTAATATCTATGGCTCCAAACGGAGCCAAATATAAATATATTAAGCCACTACAATCAAAGACATAGGATCTCTATGATAACTGGACTAGTAAAACTTTATAAAACCTCATATGAAAA
>LVWL01000016.1 GCA_002092835.1 Campylobacter concisus
TAGGTCCTGTTGTTCCAGCCCCAGCCCCAACAGCACTTCCACCACTTACACCAAAGCTATTATCTCCACCTGCTGCTAGAGATAAAGCATCTATGCTTCCTACATTAGCATTTATATTACTAATGTGGCCTCCTTCTGCAAAGCTAGTAGAAGATAAGCTTACGCCATCTCCACCATTACCACCTGCTTGTGGACCACCTGCAGCAGTCTCTTCTAGAGCATTAAGATCTGTTCCTTTTAAGATGGCTTGTTGTAAAGCTGAGATATCAGCTACTGTTTCGTTATTGTTAGAGTCTTGGTCTAGAGTTAGAGTATCTTTGCCTATTAAAGTTATATCTTTACCATCAGTTTGAGTTATTGTTACTTTAGAGTTAGAACCCTCTGTAACTATCTTTTCACCTTGGTATACAATATCTCCTACACTTAATTGTCTTACCTCTCCTGTTAAGTCATTAAGTGCTCTTACTATTCCTCCGTTTACGCTTTTAACTACTCCGGCTTCTTTAGCCATCATATTCTCCTTATTGTTTATAGTATTTGAAATTTTGAATGAATTATATAAATTTTAGAAGGGCTTGTCTATTGTACTGGGGTACA
>LVWL01000017.1 GCA_002092835.1 Campylobacter concisus
ATTTTAAAGTATGTATTTTTATTATGGATTTATAGGGTTTAGTTTATATATGCGTATCCACTTCTTTTTTCTATATTTATAGAGGCTACATTATTATTTTTATCTGTTAAAACTATCTTACAATCACCTTTTAATAGTCTTGAATAAGGTCTTTTTTCTCCTTTATTGTTAGTAACACTCACCACTCTCATGGGCCTACCTAATTCGTCAAAATCAATGGTTTGCGTTTTGCCTTTTCCACAACTACCAATAAATTTAACTGATTTTATGCCATATTTTTTCTCGATATTTAAATCTGTATTAATTTTATTGCAATAGGATTGAGGAATGCCTCTCCAGCCCGCACTTAAGAATTTGTTTGATTTTTGTGTATCGATGGCAACCTCTTCTTTGGAATTTAAGTTGCCACTAAATTTATTACCACTACCTCTTTTATCATAAAAAATACTATATTTCCAAGATTTAACCCCAGGCTCATCTACAGAGCACTCTTGCAAATTAGTGTCATTAATAGCTATCCCCCATCTCATTTTAAACCAAAATTTTTCATTTTCTGAATGTACAAATTTATCATCTTGCATGGCAAGGTGCTGGGCGTACCTTATATGCGTTAGCATCTGTGTAGCTGCCTCTCTGGCTCCGTTTATTTCTAGCCTTGGTATGATCATTGCTGCAAGTATGCCAACGGCAATGATTACAAAGATAAGCTCTATAACAGTAAAACCCTTGTTTTTATGCATCTACCTGCCTCTTATGTCAAAATTTGCAATTACTTTTCCCATTTTTTCTATGCAAAATTTTGATTTTCCATTTAGATCGACGCTTAATAATAAATTTTTAGACTCATCTCTTACATCTATACCATAAAATTTAAGTCTTAATGCAAGCTTTTTATTGTCAGTGTATAAATCCTTGATTTCCGCTTCTTTTAATTTATCAGCAAGCTCTTTTACAATATCAAATTTATAGACAAAATGCTTTGTTGGATTATCCAAAAATAGGTAAAAAATTTGATTAAATACAATCATCGACCAGTTTATAGCCAGAAAAAGCATCACTAAAGTCGTACAAATTTTATAGCCTTTTCTAAATTTTGGCAATCTTACGCGATACGAATTAAAAAAAACTCTTACCATAAGTGGCGTTGCGATCACGCAAAACGGCAAAAACTGCTCAAGCTCTAGCCTTTGGCGCACTGAGACTATCATACAAAAGCAAAATGAGCAAATCGCAATAAACCATAAAAGATCCTTCTTTTCCTTAACCCAAATTCTATAAATAGTATAGACAAAAAAGATAAAAACAAACGGTGAAAAAACAGCGGCAAAGATACCAAAAGTATCGATAAAATGCCCACTTGGCCTACCATTTGTATCAAAGCCAAAAAAGTAAAGCGTGAGTAAAAATAAAATAGCACTTAGCCAAGCAAGCGGAGGCCTTCTTTTATAAAGTGAAAATATAAAAAATCCTGCGTAAAATATCAAAAAATCGCCATCTATAAAAAAAGAAAGGCAAAAAAATACTACAAATAAAATTTTATTTTTAACATGGAAAAAGTATATACATAGGAGCGCCAGCATAACGCAAAGCCCAGCATTATTGACGATAAGAGCTGAAGCTAACGTGCCAGGAAGTAAGATAAAAAACAATACCGCAATAAGTCTGTCAAACTCTAATTTAATGTAAAATTTGCTTATCTTATACATAAAACGACACTTATGACATGAAAAGCAATCATCACAGATCTTAGAGCAATATCTGTTTGACCAAAAATTTGAACGCTTAAGTTTAAAACATGACTAAGAAAATTTTGTTTGTTAAAAAAAATTTCAGCTTCACTATAACTTATGCTAAGAGAATTTGCCGTATAAAGTAAAAATATACAATCAATCAAACATATTAAAAATACGCTAAAGGCGACGTGATGTCCAACAAATTCTCTAAATTTATCTAGCAAAAATTTTCCTTAAATATGTATATCCCAAAAAAACTCGATCCAATCGTGAGCTTCTTTTACCTTAAATTCTGGTAAAAGCAGAGCTTTCTCTTTATAAAAGACGGTCGCTATTTTGATATCTAAATTTGGATAACGCTTAAGTAGCTCTCTTTTTATCTCGACCATGCTCTCTCCACTATCGATGATATCATCGACGAGCAAAATTTTAGTGTATTTGCTAAGATCTGGTACGTTAAAGATATTAATAGTATCAAGCTTATTTGTATCTTCGTAATGGATAGAATTTAGGGTAAATAAATTCCTATTATTAAGCGCAACAGCTAGCGAGTGGCCAAGCGTTAGACCGCCTCTTGCCACAGCTAGTATCACCTCTGGATCAAACTCGTCTTTTATCTGTTTTGCCATCTTTTTAGTATCAACGGCAAATTCATCGTAGCTATAAAATATCATCTTTCTTCCTTATCAATGCACTAAAAATACGATAAAACTAATGAGCGCTAGCACGACTACGCCTAAATTTATATCGCTAAATTCTCTCTTTATGAGCTTAACTATGACGTATGACATAAAGCCAAATGCAAGGCCGTTTGTGATCGAATAAGTAAGCGGGATGAGCACAACTATGAAAAATGTCGCAACAGCAATGGCTGGATCTTTAAAATTTATACTAGCAAGCTCAGCAAACATAAGCACGCCAACCATCACAAGGATCGGATAAATGGCATTGCCAGGAATCGCTTTAAAAAGTGGCAACATAAATAATGTAAGTATAAATAAAAGTCCGCAAAATACAGCCGTTAGACCAGTTCTACCGCCCTCTTCTACACCGCTAGCACTCTCTACAAACGATGTGGTCGTACTTACGCCTACAAGTGAGCCAGCTGCCGTAGCAATAGCGTCAGCTTCAAGAGTTTTTTCAAGTTTTACGACGCCATCTTTTTTGTTTTCATCAAAAATTCCAGCCCTCGTGCCTACACCAGCTAGTGTGCCTATCGAGTCAAAAAGATCGGTCACAAAAAATGTGATAACAACTGGCAGCAAGGCTAGACTAAGCGCGCCTTTTATGTCAAGCTCTAAAAATATCGGAGAGATAGAGGCTGGAGTTGAGAAAATTTCTGTTGGATGAGGAGCGATACCAAGCACCCAAGCTATTACTGAAGTAGCAAGCACAGCTAGGATAAACGCGCCCTTTATCTTCCACGCCCAAAAGAAAATAACTAAAAATAGTCCCAAAACGCCAAGAAGTACGTTTGGATCTTTGAAATTTCCTATACCAACCAAAACTACGTCGCTATTTACAATAAAACCCATTTGCTGAAATGCCACAAAGCTGATAAATGTGCCTATGCCAGCGCTTATCGCCCTTCTTAGATCAAGTGGGATGGATCTAATTATCCACATTCTAAAATTTGTAAACGAAAGCACGACAAATATCACACCACTTAAGAAAACAACGCCAAGAGCCGTTTGCCAAGGCACTTTCATACCGATGCAAAGACCAAATGTAAAATAAGCATTAAGCCCCATACCAACGCTCATCGCAACTGGCGTGTTCGCCCAAAGACCATTTAATACAGTAGAAAATATGGTAATTAGCGCTGTTGCAGTGATGAGTGCCTCATAAGGCATGCCAGTTTTGCTCATAATGATCGCATTTACCGGCACGATATACATCATCGCCAAAAACGTCGTAAGTCCCGCTCCAAATTCCTGCTTCACACTAGTTTTGTTTTGTGCTAAGTCAAAAAATTTCACCCCAAGCTCCTTTTAGTAAATTTTAAGTTCGTTATATAAGCTATCACGCTCAACCGGCGTAAAACCAGATGTCTTTATGAGATCGCAAAATGTCTTTAATGTAACGCCATTTGCGCTATTTGCGCCAGCTGCACTTTGGATGCTCTCTTTTTCTATCGTGCCATCAAGATCATCAGCGCCAAATTCCTGCGCTATCATCGCTAAATTTAAGGTCGATGTAGCCCAGTATGCCTTTATGTGTGGGACATTATCAAGCACCAAGCGAGATATCGCCATAGTCTTTAAAATTTCAGCTGATCCTAGAAATTTCACATCTTTTAAGTAGTTATTTTCTCTTTGATAGACAAGTGGGATAAATGCGTTAAATCCGCCAGTTTCGTCCTGCAAGTCCCTTATCCTTAGCATGTGATCGATCCTATTTTCACGACTTTCTATGTGGCCAAAAAGCATTGTTGCGTTGCTTTGTTTGCCGTGATTGTGCCACATTTTGTGGATCTTTAGCCAGTTCTCGCTACTTACTTTGCCTTTGCAAATTTTAGCCCTGATCTCTTCATCAAAAATTTCAGCCCCGCCGCCTGGCATGCTATCGACGCCATATTCGAGCATCTTTTCTATCACCTCATCGTAGCTTAAGCCGTAATGCCTTGACAAAAAATCAATCTCAGCCGCCGTCATCGCCTTTACATGAAGCTCTGGATGATCTGCCTTTATCTTTTTAAAAATTTCTAAGTACCACTGCCAGCCGCTAGTTGCGTTGTGGGCGGAGACGATGTGTATCTCTTTTGCGCCGTGGCTCACGCTCTCATCAACGATCTTTAAAATTTCTTCGTGGCTCATTAGGTATGGATTTGGATTTTTTCTGTGGGCTGAAAATGCGCAAAATTTACAGATATCAGCACAGATATTTGTTGGATTGATATGGCGATTTACATTAAAAAAGACCTTGTTGCCGTGCAGTTTTCTGCGCTTTTTATCGGCAAATTTAGCCAAGGTAAAAAGATCAAGCTCATAAAGCGAAAAAGCCTCTTGCTTGCTTAATCTCTCGCCACTTTCTAGTTTTTGTAATAGATTCATTATTTATATCGTCCTAAAGCTGAACTTAAGGCTTCATTATAAGCAAATAAAGCTTTGTTTTTGCAAAAATTATGTAACATTTGCCAAGATATTTTTAACAATGGAAACACTAAATGCTAGCTGATAAAAGTGCCAAAAATAGTGATAATTATTCAAAGATCAAAGAGAAATTTCTTGATTTTAAGGCAAATTTACCAAAACATTTTCAAAAAAATCAGGGTAGAAATTTTGCAAATTTTTTAGCAAAAGAATATGATGATTTTATAAAATCTTATTTAAATGAAACAATGCGAGAGTTTTTTGATGATTTCATTCCGCAAAATGATAGCTTTGCCTTTGGCGTTTTAGCCACCGGAAAGTACGCTCAGACGCTAATAAGTGCAAATAGTGAGCTAGAAATTTTACTAGTTTATAAAAATTTAAAAGGCTACAACATAAAGAATTTCTTAAAAGAATTTAGCGAAATTTTAAGTAGCTCTGGAATAAATTTTTATATAAAAAGCGTTGAAATAGATGAAATTTTTACAAATTACAAAGACGATCTCAAATTTAAAAGCGAAACATCGCAAGTCCGATATATCTGTGGTTCAAAAAGTCTCTACCGTCTAGTAAAAAGCGAGATCATAAAATTAAAAGAATTTGATAAAAAAGCCTTTTTAAACTACCATTTAAAGGCATTTTTGCCGTTTTCTAGCATCAGCTACTTAGCCCAAGAGCCAAATTTAAAAAGTGGCTTTGGCGGGATAGATGAAATTTATCACCTAAACTGCATACTAAACTGCCTAGATAGCGACGTTTCTGTTAGGTCTCAAGCCCTAAAAGTGATGAATGAAAAAGAGATCGCTAGCTTTAACCTAAATGTGGACTTTTTATTAAGCTTGCTAAGTGCTTTAAATTTAACTCAAAATACTGATACTTTCAGCGCTTCAAGCGTTGAGATCACGACAAATTTCATGCAGACAAAGTCCAAAAAACTTCAAGACAACGAAAGCGTCATCAGCCAAAAAATGCTAAGCTCAATGAATAATGTTGCTATTTATTCAAGGTTTATCGTCGCTTCTCTTTGTAGGCCATTTTTTAAAAGTGAGCTAAATTTTGATCAGAGAAAATTTGCTAGGCTAAAAAATGGCTTTTACGAAATAAATGGCGTTATTTACGTGCCACTTCATAAAAAGCCAGCTCTTATTGAAAATCTAATAACCGAGCTTTTAGAACTAAAAGATGTGGATTATAAATTTGATATAAGCGCGATCTTTTACATCAAGCGAGCCATTATCACAAAAAGCGGCTTAGAGCGTGCTATAAGCGAGTTTAAAAAGATATTTTTAAGAAAAAATTCCTACGCAATTTTAAAATCATTGCTCGATGCGCAAATGATACAAATTTTAATAAAACCAATGGAACACATCAGCCAGCTAGCTCAGTATGATGGCTATCACGAATTTACGGTCGATGAGCATAGTATTTTAAGTGTAAAATTTCTTGAAAATATAAAAGATAAATTTATAAAAAATCTCTATACCGAGCTTTGCTTGGAGGGCAAGACGATGCTAAAGATCGTGACTTTAATGCACGACGTTGGTAAGGGGCTTGGCAAAGACCACGCAAATATCGGAGCAAATATCTTTAGAGCCTACGCAAACAAGCTAAATTTAAGCCAAAAGGCCGTAAATATCGGAGTTACGCTTGTAAAATATCACACCCTAATGAGCAATGTCTCAAACAGAGAGGACATCTACTCGCAACGCGTTATCTTTGCCTTCATCTCAAAGCTAGGTGACAAGCAGGTTTTAAAGCTACTTTACATCCTGAGCTACTGTGTAATAAACGCAACAAACGAAAAGCTTTATAACGCCTACACCGCAAAGCTTTTAAGAGAGCTTTATGAAATTTCATTAAATGCATTTGGCGATGAAAACTTACTTGATGAGGCAACAAGAAGAGTCAAAAAAGAGCAGTCAATAAAAAGAAACAGTGAATTTTTAGCGCTTACACCAAGCTTGCAAGATAAAATTTTTAAGATAACATCAAATCTAGTCTTTGCAAAATATAGTGCGAGCGAGATCATAAATTTAAGCAAGGTGGCAGATAGTCTAAATACGACAGAAATTTTTATAAATAACTCTAAAAATTTAAGCATACAAATTTATACGAAAAAGAGCCTAAATTTAAGCGCCCTGCTCTATGAATTTGCCAAATTTGATCTTGCATATATGGAGATTTTTGAGCTATTTGAGAAGAAATTTTACATTAGGCTTGATTTTAACCAAAATATAAAAAAAGAGGAGCTTGAAATTACTAAAAACTTGGCTCTAATATCTCTAAATAGCGAGACTTTAAGAGAGCCTTTGAAACCAAATATTAACAAAGATGAGATAAACTTCGAGCTAAATCATTCAAAAGATTACGCCAAACTTAGCATCAATGCAAAAGATCAGCGTGGGCTTATGGCGTATGTGATGGGTGTTTTTGATAGACTGAGCTTTCAAATCACGAGCGCGAGAATTCAGACGGTTAAAAATAGAACGAGAAACCTATTTTTGATCGAGAAAAACGAGCGTCTTGAGAGCAAGGGTGATGAGATATTAAATTTATTAATAAGCGAGTAAAAAATGTGTGGAATCGTAGGATACATCGGAAATAAAGAGAAAAAAGAGATCATACTAGGTGGACTTAAAGAGCTAGAGTACCGCGGATATGATAGTGCTGGTATGGCTGTGATGAGCGATAACAAGATCGACTTTTTCAAAGCTGTTGGTAAGCTTGAAAATTTAGCCCTAAAAACAAAAGACTTTGCTTCAGAAGGCTTTGGTGTGGCAATAGGTCACACACGCTGGGCAACTCACGGCAAACCAACCGAGATAAACGCTCACCCACACCTTGGTGAGCACTCATTTGTCGTGCATAACGGCATCATCGAAAACTATAAAGAACTTAAAGATGAACTTGAGGCAAAGGGCGTTAAATTTGTAAGCCAGACTGATACCGAAGTGATCGTACACCTTTTTGAAGAAATTTTAAAAGAAAAAAAAGATCCTTTTAAAGCCTATGAGGCAACTATTTCGAAGCTAAAAGGGGCGTATGCAACGCTACTTATCACTAAAACTGCACCTGGTAAGATATTTTTCGCAAAAGACGCTGCTCCTATGGCGATAGGAAAGAGCGACAAAAAAGAGCTATATTTTGCCTCATCTGACGCTCCACTTATTGGAAATGCAACAGAAGTGGCATATCTTGATGATAATAATTACGGCTACGTGAGCTTAGACGAGATCGTAGTCTTTAAGCACGGCAAAAAGGCTAGCATAACATTTAACGCCTTGCCAAAAGACAAAAGCTATGCCCAAAAAGAGGGCTATACATTTTTCATGGAGAAAGAAATTTACGAGCAAGGTGCAGTCGTATCTGAAACCATCATGGGCAGGGTTAAAAACCACAAAGTCACCCTTGAAAATTTAGACGATGAATATCTAAAAAGTATCGATGATGTCGTGCTTTGTGCGTGCGGTACGAGCTATCATGCAGCGCTTGTTGCAAGCTATCTTTTTGAAAGACTTGCTAAAGTTAGAACAAAGGTCGAAGTAGCAAGCGAATTTAGATATAGAAAGCCTTATCTAAACAAAAACTCGCTCTTCATCGTTATCTCACAAAGTGGCGAGACAGCCGACACTCTTGAGGCACTTAGGATCGCAAAAGAGGCTGGGCTAAAGACGCTTGCGATTTGTAACGTCGATAACTCATCTATCGTTAGACTAGCTGATAATACGCTTCTAACTCGCGCTGGCATCGAAAAAGGTGTGGCAAGTACAAAGGCATTTGCAACGCAGATCATCGTGCTTTGGATGCTTGTGCTTCAAATGGCAGCAGCAAAAGAGTCTATCAGTAAAAAAGAGCTTGATCACGAGATCAAAACGCTTCTTCACATTCCACAAATTTTAAATATCAACAACTCTCTTCAAGAGAAGCTTCACCGCCTAAGCAAGCACTATTTACACGGTCATGGCTTCTTCTTTATCGGTAGAGATATCTTCTATCCGCTAGCACTAGAAGGTGCGTTAAAGCTTAAAGAAATTTCATATCTTCACGCCGAGGGCTATCCATCAGGCGAAATGAAGCACGGTCCTATCGCGCTTGCAGATGAGAAGCTATTTACGATCGCTTTAATGCCTCAAAATTTACTTTACGAAAAAACAAAGAGCAACGTCGAAGAGCTTGCTGCAAGAGATGCATATATCCTAGCGATAAGTCCACTTGAGTTTGAGCTAAGCGATGACTACGTAAAAACAAGCGTTCAAGATCATTATATGAGCGAATTTTTTGAGATGATGCTTGTGCTTCAGCTACTTGCGCTTGAAATTTCTGTTAGACTTGGCAACAACGTCGATATGCCAAGAAATCTCGCAAAAAGCGTAACTGTCGAATAATTTAACTGGCCAGTAAACACTGGCTAGTTAAATTTTAGTTGATATTTTGCATTAAATTTTATGAAATGCTGTTTTTGCAAGAACACGATCCAGCTAAAATTTATCTAGCTTTAGTTTAATTTTTTATACTTTGCCATGACAATAAAAAATGGTGGCATAGATATCATTTTTGATGTGACTAAAAAACTTAATCAGTTAAGTAAAAAGGATAAGAATATCACACTGGAGTATTTTAAAATGATGTGCGATATTAAAAATCAAAAAGTGGATATTGCCCGATCTTGTTGGCATCTTCTCTTTTAAGGATAAAGGAGATGTTTAACAAAAAGCCTTTTTTCTAACCCACTAAACTAAAAAATTTAAAGCTCAAAACTCTTAAAATTTATCTTTACCTAGTATCGTTGCCAGCTTTTCTTTGATACTCTCATCAAACTCACTAACGCTTATGACACCCCTACTCTCACACATCTTAGCGTCATTTACCTCACAGTAGTCACTAAGTGCATTTTTGTACCCGCCTCTTATGCAAGCTTCTCTGTCTTCTAAAAATCCAGCCCCACCAAGAATGAGCACGCCAAGATCAAACCCTATCTTAAATTTTGCACTCGCTGAGCTTTTAACCCAGCTTAAAAATATCTCATCGTATCTTAATCCAAGTGCTCCAACGCCATCTGGTACGACTAAAATATCCACACCATAAAGGCTTTCAGCATAAATTTCTGGATGGAGCCTGACGCCAGATTCATCGATTATCTCAGGCTTTAGTGCGTAGGTCTTGATATTAAAATCCTCAAATTTATGTAAAAAATCATAAATTTTGGCAAAGCTTAGTAGATTTAGCTTGTCAAACATCAAAATGCCAACTTTCATGCTAGCTCCTTTTAATGAAGTGCCTCATTTAGCTTGATCGCCCTTTTGCTCGCACTTGCAGTGATCTGGCCTGTTTGGCTATTTTGTCTAAAATGAAGTCCATTTAGCCCACCAAGCTCAAGCGCTTTGTAAATTTCAGCTTCAAATTTAAACTCTGGATTTAGTTTGGCTAGCTTTTCGCGCTCGCTAGCTGATATATAGACTTTTGTGCCCTCAAGCACTGCTATGCCAGCATCCACGATGCAGTTATCGCCAAGAGGCACGCCCGTAACTGAGTTTGCCCCAAGCAAGCAGTGTTTGCCGATGCTTACAGGGTTGCCATTTGTGCCACTTAGCACGCCAAGTATGCTAGCTCCGCCACCTACGTCACTACCCTCGCCAACTACGACAGAGCTACTAACTCTACCTTCAACCATCACCCCACCGGTTGTACCTGCGTTAAAGTTAATATAGGCAGCACCTGGCATAACGACTGTGCCAGGATACACGGCAGCGCCCATGCGAACCTTGGCTGAGTCTAAAATTCTCGTATTATCAGCTGGGATGATGTGACTTAAAAATCTTGGGAATTTATCGACGCTAACGATCGCTGGATATTCGCCAAACATCTTTAGAGAAATTTCATTTTCTCTTAGCCATTCAAGCTCAATTGGCGTATTTTGGCTAGTCCATGCAACATTTGGTAACGCACCAAAGGCTCCATCAAGTACAATCGTCCTAGGTGCGACCTTGCCAAGCGATATCAAATAAAGCTTGAGATATACGGCCTCCACGCTAAGTGGTTTTGCATCATCAAACAAAAATACAAGTTTAAATTTATTCTCATTTAGTTCAAGATCGTCATCAAATGCTATTTTTACGGCATGTAAATTTTGTACATTTTTATGAGAGCTTATCTCTTTTTCAAAGACACTAAAGAGCTTACTAGCTTTTTTCACCACTTTTGGAGTAAGATCGGCTACAAATTCAGAGCCATTAAAATCAACTTTAACATCACATTTTTGCAAAGCATAAATATAAGCAGCTGCGCTTAAAAAGCTCTCTTTGTAATTTACAACAGCAAAAGTCGCTTGCAAAATTTTATCTGTATTTTTTTGTCCACGATCGATCCTAGCGATACCAAAAGCAAGCGGATCTTTATAGCCATCTTTTTTTCTAAATTCTTCAAAAAATTCCTTAAAATCATTTGCATCTTTAAACTCTTTAGACATCTATTCTCCTTTAAATTTTTTCTTAGTCTAGCCAAAAATGGCTAAAAATTTTATGATTTTAAGTCCATTAAAATTTTAAATATTTTTATGTTTTTAATAATGATTAATTTTATCATAAAGTAAATTGCAATAAGATTTTGCAAATTTAAAGAAGGAGTTTAAATGTCAAATTTAGTAACAAAACCTAGATTTGCTCTGGCTGCATTGATCGGCCTTGTCGCTGGCGTTGTCTCAGCCTTTGTCAAATGGGGAGCAGAATTCCCACTCCCTCCAAGAAGTCCGATGGATATGTTTAACGCTGCTTGCGGACCAGAGAGTGCCATTAGAGCAGCCGATGCGATCGATTGCTCTAGAAATTTCTTAAATCCGCCTTATGTATTTTTAAGGGATTATTTGGGCGTAGCGATCCAAATGCCGCCATTTACGAGTTTGCAGGGCATGCGTTTAACTACGTAATGATGACGCATATATTATTTTCGATCGTTTTTGCGGTTGCTTATTGTGTTTTGGCTGAGAAATTTCCAAAGATTACAATATGGCAAGGCTTACTAGTTGGCATTATCGTAAATATCGCTGTTCACGTGATCACATTACCTATTTTAGGGCTTACTCCACCACTTTGGACACTTCCTTGGTACGAGCATGTATCTGAATTTGTCGGCCACATGATATGGTTTTGGTCGATAGAGATCATCCGTCACGACTTAAGAGCTAGGATAACAAAAGAAAAAGATCCAAGTGATTATTGCTGCTGCAACGCATAAATGCAAATTTTTGCTGTTTTGGGCTAAAAACCTAAAACAGCAACCAAATTTATCTCACCATTTAAAAGCAAAATTTATCCGCGATTAGCACTCCTGGCTAAGCTCTAAATTTTCTAAACGAAGTGGCTTTTCACCTTCAAAAATCACCCCAATACCAAAAGGCTCGCAAATATCAAGCGCACCATCGGCAAACCTCATCAGCCACTGCTTATCATGCGCATAAAAGGTGCATTGAGGCGAGCTAAACGGCAGATCGCAAACTGGCACATCAAGCGCTCTAAGCTCATCCTTGTTCAAAAGGCATTTTTGCTTAAGCTTCTCTCGCAAAAACGTAAGTGCGTCTTTTATGTACCGGTCGATATCCTGAGCGATACGCTGCACAAGCAAAATCGTCTCATCATCCACATCTGCCCATTTGCCGAGATAAGGCAAAAGAGCACTTGGCCAAAAATTTCGCTTTTTAGCTCTGTCTCCGCGTACCAAATAAAACCTTCATCCGTTACTACTTTTTCAAGCTTGCCAAATTTTAAAGTCATTTTTTATTCTCATTTTTGTGGTTTTGCTACTCTTACGAAAAAGAGCGAAATTTAAGCAAATCTGTCGTGACATAAAATAGAGATAGCTTGTAAATTTACCCTTTTAGCATAAAGCAAAAGCTAAATTTACAAGCAAATTTTCAGTTTTTCTCGCTATTTAGAAGCAAAATTTCTCATCAGTGCCATTTTGCTTGCGCATAGCTTTAAAGTTAGCAAGATTATCTTTATCTAAAAAGTAATCTTTCTCTTTTTTATTGCGGGCTTCTAGCTTTTCTATGCCTTTTGCAAGGACTGCTTTTCTATCTTCGTGAGGCGAGCTAAATTCTGGCGAGAACATCGCTTCATAGGCATTTTTCTTAGTCCATCCAAGCGCTTTATCAGCGATCTCTTGTTGCTTTTTGATATCGCAAAATGCATAAGGATTGACCACGTCGCCAACAAGCTTCATAAACGCCCCTATCGCGGCCACCACGTCAGTAAATTTCTCGCCCTCCATGTCTATAACGCCTCTTAGCAAGATCGCGCGATTTTTTGCCGCATAAAACCAAAATACCGCATCATCGCGAAGTCCAAGATCGTATGCGCGAGCTGAAAGGACAAAAAGAGTTATCGGAGAGACCATTTGTGGGGCGTCTTGCACGATCTTTTCAGCCTTTTTAAAGTCCTCTTCTTTGCCACTTTTTAAAAGCTCATCTATCTTGTCATAGACCTTGACGTACTCCACCTTGCCAGCATTTGCTGAGTAGTAAGGCGTGACGTAGATGTCGATACTTCTTACTTTGCCGTCATTTGCAAAGCCACATACCGCTCCAAAAAGTAGCGCCGTAAGCAGTGATAAAATTTTCATTTTAGCTCCTTGGCTTAAAATTTTTTATTATTTTAACTAAAAGCAGTTGAAAAGATTAGGATAAATTTAAGAAAAAGTCCGCAAATTTAAAGCGGACTTCGAAGATTAGTTTTTAAAACTATGAATTGGAGCTGGAATTTGTCCGCCACGAGCGATGAAGTCAGCACTTGAGGCCTTATTTATCTTCATCACAGGCGCTCTTCCTAAAAGGCCGCCAAACTCGATCATATCGCCCTCACGTCCAAGAGGTATGATACGAACGGCCGTTGTTTTTTGATTTATCACGCCGATAGCCGCCTCATCAGCGATCATCGCAGCTATACTCTCGCTTGGCGTGTCCGCAGGTATGGCGATCATATCAAGTCCAACTGAGCATATCGCTGTCATCGCTTCAAGCTTTTCTAAATTTAGCGATCCTGCGCGCACCGCAGCTATCATGCCCTCATCTTCTGAGACTGGGATAAACGCACCGCTTAAGCCGCCCACTTGATTGCACGCCATGACACCACCTTTTTTGACAGCGTCATTTAGCAGAGCAAGTGCCGCTGTCGTGCCATGCGTACCAACAGCCTCAAGCCCCATCTCCTCAAGCACGCGAGCTACCGAGTCGCCCACGGCTGGTGTTGGAGCAAGAGAGAGATCGACGATACCAAATTTAACCCCAAGGCACTCGCTCGCCATTTGACCAACTAACTGACCGATACGAGTAATCTTAAACGCCGTCTTTTTCACAGTCTCAGCTACCACGTCAAAGCTCTCGCCACGCACCTTTTCAAGGGCTCTTTTTACCACACCTGGGCCAGAAACGCCGACATTTATCACCACATCAGCCTCGCCCACGCCGTGAAATGCACCAGCCATGAAAGGATTATCTTCGACTGCGTTTGCAAAAACGACAAGCTTAGCACAACCCATCTCTGAAGCTGCTGCTGTCTCTTTTATGATGCGTCCCATATCACGCACCGCGCTCATATTTATGCCGGTTTTCGTTGAGCCGACATTGACACTTGCACATACTTTTGAAGTCTGAGAAAGTGCTTGTGGAATAGAATTTATCAAAATTTCATCGCCCTTTTGATAGCCCTTTTGAACTAAAGCTGAAAAACCACCTATAAAATCAATACCAACCTCAATAGCCGCCCTATCAAGCGTCTTTGCGATCATTACGTAGTCTTTTGCGTCCGTTGCGGCGCCGATTATCGAGATAGGCGTCACGCTCACTCTTTTATTGACGATTGGTATGCCTAGCTCAGCAGAAATTTCATTGCCCACTTTGACTAGGTCTTTGGCTTTAGTGGTGATTTTTGTGTAAATTTTGTCGCAAGCTTTGTTGATGTCAGGATCGATGCAGTCAAGCAAACTAATGCCCATCGTGATCGTTCTGATGTCAAAATTTTGCTCTTCGATCATCGAGATCGTTTCGGTTACGTTTTTGATGTCCATTGTTTTTCCTTAGATTGTATGCATCGCATCAAAGATAGCAGAACTTTGGATATTTATCTTTACTTTTAGGCTCTCTCCAAGCTCGTTAAGTTCTGCTCTTAAGGCCGTAAAGTCTTTATTTTCTTCACTTGAAACCACTGCCATCATCGTAAAAAACTCATCTAAAATAGTCTGTGAGATATCATCTATATTTAGCCCTAGCTCGCTAAGCTTTGCTGAGACGCCAGCAACGATGCCGACTCTATCTTTTCCGACTACGGTTACGATCGCTTTCATGTTTTCTCCTATTAAATTTAAATGATTGCATTTTGGCTCCAAAATTTAAGCCAAGCATCAAGCAAAGCTAAATTTTGGTAGCCAAATTCAAACTGGCAAATTTTAAAATTTGCTCTAAATTTTATCTTTTGTAAATTTTACTTCGAGCAAGCACTTTTGCCGTCATTTACTGGTTGGATCGCTGAGTTATCAACTCCGCCATCACTATTTATATTTTCTATCACTTCCCAAAGTCTAGCAGCCGCACTCTCGTAGCGTTTTGCAGTGACTGAGTTTGGCTCGTAAAAGCTAACTGGCTTGCCATTATCGCCACCCACGCGAACAGCTGGTTCGATAGGGATTTCAGCTAAAATTTGAGTGTTATAAGCTTTTGCCACCTCTTCAGTCGTACCTTTGCCAAAGATGTCGTACTCTTTGCCATTATCTGGGCAGATGAAACCACTCATATTTTCGATGACGCCAGCGATTGGGATGTGAAGCTTCTCAAACATATCAAGCGCACGTTTACTATCGTCAAGCGCTACCACTTGTGGTGTTGTGACGCAGACGCCTGCCGTTACTGGCACGCTTTGAGCTAGAGTTAGCTGTGCGTCACCCGTTCCTGGAGGCATGTCAAGAAACAAGACATCAAGCTCGCTCCAAAGCACGTCTTTTAACAGCTGTTCGATCGCTTTCATAATCATCGAACCTCTCCAAATAAGACTCATGCCTTCTTCCATCAAAACGCCCATGCTCATCATCTCGACGCCGTGACTGAGTATTGGTTTTAGTTTGTTGCCTACTACTTGCGGCTGAGTATTTACCTCGCCAAGCATTCTTGGGATGTTTGGTCCGTAGATGTCAGCGTCCAAAATTCCAACCTTTTTGCCTAGTTTTGCCATTGAGATGGCTAAATTTAGAGTCGTGGTTGATTTACCAACGCCGCCTTTACCTGAGCTTACCATTACGAAATTTTTAACTTGCGGTGCGATGTTTTTGCCACTTTGAGTGTTACTTTTTTCTTCAGGCATCTTTGGCTGGATCAAATTTAGCACATACTCATTTGAGCCCATGACACGTTTGATATCCGTTTTTAACTCGTTTGCCACATCAGAGCTTGAGCTAACTATCTCGACATCGATCAAAATTTTCTCGCCTATTTCAACATTTTTTACAAAGCCAAAGCTAACTATATCTTTTTCAAAACCAGGATAAATAACACCTTTTAGTCTATTTAAGACCTCTTCTTTATTTAACATTTTTCTCCTTTTTCTAGATCTTTTGAAATTTTATATGCACAAAATTTTGGTCCGCACATCGAACAAAAATGAGCACTCTTAAACGCCTCTTCTGGCAAGCTCTCATCGTGAAGCTCTCTAGCCTTTTTTGGATCAAAGCTTAGCTCAAACTGCTTGTTCCAGTCAAATGCATATCTAGCATCGCTCATCTCGTGATCCTTTTCTATCGCTCCCGCCTTGCCAAGTGCGACGTCTGCGGCGTGAGCTGCTATCTTGTGAGCTACGATGCCCTCTCTTACGTCATTTTCGTTTGGCAAGCCAAGGTGCTCTTTTTGCGTCACGTAGCAAAGCATGCTAGCGCCGTGGTATGCTGCCATTGTGCCACCTATGGCTGACGTGATGTGATCGTATCCTGCACCGATGTCTGAGACAAGCGGCCCAAGCACGTAAAATGGGGCGTCATGGCAGAGCTCTTGTTCAATTTTCATATTATACTCAATTTGATTTAATGGCACATGACCAGGGCCCTCGATCATCACTTGCACATCTTTTTCCCATGCACGAAGCGTAAGCTCTCCAAGCACCTTTAGCTCGCTAAGCTGTGCCTCATCTGTCGCGTCATAAAGACATCCTGGACGAAGTCCGTCGCCAAGCGAGAGAGATACATCATGTCTTGCGCAAATTTCTAAAATTTCATCAAAAATTTCATAAAATGGGTTTTGTCTATTTAACTTTGACATATAGCTTGCACTTAAACTGCCACCACGGCTTACTATGCCCATTTTACGCTTTTTGACAAGCGGCAAAAAATCACGCAAAAAGCCAGCGTGTATCGTAAAGTAACTAACTCCTTGCTTTGCTTGCTTTTCAAGTATCTCTAAAATGAGCTCATTTGTAATATTAGTAACCTCTTTTGCTTCTTTTAAAATTTCATACATAGGCACTGTGCCAACTGGCACGCTTGAATGCTCAATGATCGCACTTCTAATGGCATCCAAATCGCCATCCGTACTTAGATCCATAACCGTATCGGCGCCAAATTCTAGGCAAATTTCAAGCTTTCTAAGCTCTGCGCAAATGTCACTACTTAGCTTGAGTTGCCGATATTTGCATTGACCTTTGTCTTTAGCTTTCTGCCTATGCCCATTGGCTTTAAATTTTTATGATTTATATTTGCTGGGATGATGATGCTACCTTTTGCCACCTCATCCATCACCAAATTTTCACTAAGCCCTTCGATCCTTGCCACATAGCTCATCTCTTGCGTTATCTCGCCGCGCCTAGCATAATACATCTGCGTCTTATCTCTCATATAAGGCCTTTTTAAATTTTTAAAAACCTCATTTTAGTCCTTTTTTGATTTAAACTAACTAAATAAGCTTTTAAAAATTTACTTTTTTAAAAAGAAATTTTGAAGTTTTGAGATGTATAATTCTGTAACAATTTTCAAAGGAGTTATCTTGCTTGATATATCACTTATAATGCTTGGAGCAGGAAATTCTAGCCGTTTTGAGCTACCAGTAAAGAAGCAATGGCTTCGAATAGGAAGCGATCCACTTTGGCTATTTGCTACTAAAAATTTGAGTAACTTTTACACATTTAAAGAGATAATCGTCGTTAGCAAAGAGTGCAAATATATGTCAAAATTTGCTCCAAATTATAAATTTGTTGATGGCGGCGAAACTAGACAAGATAGCCTAAAAAACGCACTTAAGCTAGTAAATAGCGAATTTGTCTTGGTTAGCGACATCGCTCGCCCTTGCATTTCAAGCGAGCTTTTTCACAAGATTATAGAGGCAGCGAGTCAAGCCGATTGTGTAGTTCCAGCGCTAAAGATCGCAGACACCACTTATCTTGGCGAAAATGTGGTTGATAGAGATAAGGTAAAGCTTATCCAAACACCACAACTTTCTCGCACAGCACTTCTTAAAAAAGCTCTTAGTAGCAGTGAAATTTACACAGATGATAGCTCGGCCATGAGAGCCATTGGCGCAAGCGTATGGCAAATTTTAGGTGATGAGATGGCAAGAAAGATCACTTACAAAGAGGATCTTGCCAAAATTTCTGCTTTAAAAGAGCCCGAAAATGAAGTCTTTGTGGGAAACGGCTTTGATGTGCACGAGTTTGAAAAAGGTCGTCCTTTGATTCTTTGTGGCGAGAAGATCGACTATGAGTTTGGACTAAAGGCTCACAGCGACGGCGACGTGACACTTCATGCGCTAACTGACGCTATCTTGGGAGCTGCTGGACTTGGCGATATAGGCGAGCTTTTTCCTGATACGGATGCTAAATTTAAAGATATTAGCTCCATTTACTTGCTTGAGGAAGCTTACAAAATGGTGCAAAGTGTGGGCTTTGTGCTAACAAACGCTGATATCACGATAATGGCACAAAAACCAAAAATTTCAAAACTAAAGTCAAAAATGGAGGCAAATATCGCAAAAGCTCTAAATTTAAGCCAAAACCGCATAAATGTAAAGGCAACGACTACTGAAGGTCTTGGCTTTGTAGGCAGATGCGAAGGGATCGCTGTAATGGCAAGTGCAAGCCTTAAATTTTATAACTGGAAGCAAATATGAAAATTTTAATAGTAGAAAATGAAATTTACCTAGCTGGCTCGATGGCTAGCAAACTAGCTGATTTTGGCTACGACTGTGAGATCGCTAAAAGCGTCAAAGAGGCTTTAAAATTTGAAAATTTTGATGTAGTGTTACTTTCTACCACACTTCCAGGGCAGGATTTTTACCCTGTTATCGAAAAATTTAAAAGCTCTATCATCATTTTATTAATCGCTTATATCAATAGTGACACTGTGCTAAAACCGATTCAGGCAGGTGCGGTTGATTACATCCAAAAGCCATTTATGATAGAAGAGCTAGTTAGAAAGATAAAGCATTTTGAGGAATTTAGAAATTTCAAAAACGAGATCAAAAACTATGAAAGCTACGTAAATTACGCTTTAAAAGAGTACGAAATTTCTAGCTTTGAGGCAAAAAAGATAAAATTTCCACTGCTTTTAAAATCGAGCAAAAGCGGATACAGCGATAAATTTATATTTAGCTACGTAAAAGCTTGCAAATTACCATTTTTATTTTTAGGCAAAGCCTGTTTCTCTGAGCTTGAAAAGGCACTAGCCAAAAATGGTGACGAGCTAATCTATATGACAAATTTAGAGGAGCTAAAACAAGAAGAAAAAGAGAAAATTTTAGAAATTTGCAAAAAGAAAAAGGTCGCGATCTCAACTAGCGATTTTGCACAAAAAGCTCCATTTGATGAGCTTAAACTTTCACTTGCCAATAAAGATTTTAGTATAGATGAGATCGTCACTATCGATGAATATATCAAATACATAATCGTTAATTATCAAGACAAATTCCCAGATACTGAGCTTAGTAAAAAGCTTGGAATTTCTAGAAAATCACTTTGGGAAAAGAGAAAGAAATACGATGTTAGCAAGAAAAAATAGCGAAATTTCAATCAATACCGAAGTTTTTGGTGCTTTGGAGCTAATAAAAAATAAAATTCTCTCAGATTATGACTCGCTGATGGACGATGAACAGATAAAAGAGGTGAGCAAAAAAGGCTATTTTAATGGCGAGCCGATGCCGTATTCTTTTGGATTTGCTCCATTTGGCGAGCTAAATCAAAATATTGCTAGCAAGCTTGTTCCTGGACAAAAGGTAAATCTAAATCTTGATGGTAAGATCGTTGGACACATCAATGTTGCTAAGGTTTTTAAATTTGACGAGAGCATGAGAGCTAAAAATATATTTTTAGCAAACGAAGCCAGCAATGATAAAGAGCTAAATTTAGGCAAATACGGTATTAGTGGCGAATTTGAGCTTTATGATGAAAGTATGCAAATAAGCAAAAACGCACTAAATGATCTAATAAAAGAAGATGGCGCCAAAAAGATAACGGCTGTCTTTTTAACGGCCGATCCATTTAATAGAGCTCACGAGCGCCTTGTTAGAATGACTATTGACAAAGCTGATTTAGTAATCATTTTTTTAATACGAACACGCGAAGAAAAGCACGTTGATTACGAGATTAGAAAGCAAGTGCTAGATTATTTTATACAAAATTATTTACCGATAAAAAAGGTCTTTGTCTTTGCTCTAAAAAATACGACTCTTTTTAGCTCACATGCAAACCCAACACTTGAGTGCATCGCTGCTTCAAGATTTGGAGCAAATAAGCTAGTCATCGGACAAAACCACTCAGGAATTGGAATGTTTTTTGATCACAATGAAGCTCATACGATTCTTGATATTTATAAAAACGACCTAAATTTAGAGGTAATCGTACTGCCAGAGCTAGTTTATTGCAACAAATGCAAGACGCTAGTTAGCACTAAAAGTTGTCCGCACGGACAACATCATCAGATCAAATATCATCCAGATGTTATCAAGGAGCTGCTATTTAACGGCATTATGCCTCCAGCTATTCTTGTGAGGCCAGAAATTTCTGCACTGGTTTTAAGCAAACTCTTTACAAATCGATTCAAAGACGTGCAAAAGCTTTGCGATGACCTTTTCGTAAATTCAGGACTACTTGAAAACAAAACTGACCGCGACTTTTACGAAGAGCTTATGAAGCTTTATCAAACATCATCGATGACTTAAGGAAATTTATGCAAAAACTATTTTTAACTTTTTTTGGATTTGGACTTTTGCCAAAAGCGCCTGGTACTTGGGGCTCTATAGCTGGCGCTGTGGTAGCTTATTTTGTGCTTTATTTTTTATCATCAACCACGCTTTTTCTAGCTAGTATTTTGCTCTTTTTGATAAGCATTAGTGTTATAGATGATTTTGAAAAAAAGATAAATTCTCACGATGAAAGTTTTATCGTTATAGACGAAGTTGCTGGAGTTTGGCTTGCTATTGCCATTAGTGGAGCTACGATCTCTCAACTCATACTCTCGCTTGTGCTTTTTAGAGTGCTTGATATCAAAAAGCCTTCTATAATAGGTAGGATCGACCGCAATGTAAAAGGTGGCCTTGGCGTAATGGGCGATGATATGGTGGCTGGTTTTTTTGCTGGATTAATTAGCGCAATAATATACGGGGCTGCTATAAAATTTGGCATAACTTTGCCGTAAAAATATAGATTTTTGGCAAAGTTATATAGGCTTAAATATCTTTTATATAAATTTTAAGCAAGTCCTAGCTCATTTAAAACAGAACTTAGATTAACCGAGCTACTACTCTTACTATTAAGATTTTTTTGCTTCTCTAGCAGAGCTTGATTAGCAAGTGCTACATTTAGCTCTTTGCGATAATCGCTCAAAATTTTATCCATTATCTTAAGTAGCTCATTTTTTTGATCCTGTGTTTTTGCGGGATCATCTATGCCTAGAAGTTCTGTTAGCTCCTTTTTCTTTTGGGCTATTTTCTCTTCTATCTTGTTAGAATTTAGCTCGCTTATAAAACCAACTGCACCGATTTCAGTAAGTCTTTTTTTAAACTGTTCAACTTTATCTGAAATTTTTGCATCGCTTGCGATCTTATCCATAGCAAGGCTTAAAATTTCATCAAAACTATTTTTTTTATACTTAGTTTTGCTTGAGCCTGATTGCAATAAATAATCAATTATGTCGTTATTTTGTACCTTCATATATCTCCTTTTTACTGTATTGAGATATATTTTATAAGCAAGATTTATTCCTAAAAGTTAATCTCTTTGGCTGTTTTTGCTTTTTGTAAGATAAAACTAGCAAACTCATCACTAAAATTTGGGCACCAAACAACCTTGTAGAAGCTAAAATTTAGCTCTTTTGCAATCTTTGCATACTCAATAACTAGCTCAAAAATGGTCTCAGAGTTATCAATACAAAAAGAGAGCGGATAGACAAGAGCTTTTTTGTTATCGCACTTAGCCAAAACTTCATTCAGTGAAGGCTCTAGCCACTTTACCGGACCAAGACGTGATTGATAAGCCAGACTTATATCTTTAAAATTTAGCCCTTGCTCTTTTATCATTTTGCTTAAAATTTGTACATGCTCATTTATATGCTTTTCGTAGACATCGCCTTTTTTAATATGACTTTGAGGCAGTGAATGAGCTGAAAAAATTAAGCTTACATCGCTTGTGTCTATACCACTTATGGTTTTATTTATGTGGGAAATTATGATTTTATTATAGTTCTCATCGTCATAAAAGGTATCGCAAAGTAAAATTCTAGCCTTAACCCCCAGTTCGTCTTTTGCTTTTTTAAAATCATCCAAACTAGAAGATATCGTGGTTTTAGAGTGATGAGGATAAAGTGGCAAAAGTACTATCTCATCAAAATTTTCATATTTTTTCAGCACTTCTTTTGTAAAAGGCGAAGTATAGTTCATCGCAAAATCAATCGCACTAAACTCATTTTCAAAGCTTGAAATTTTATCGCAAAGCTTTTTTGTAAGCTCACAAATAGGCGACTTGCCACCGATTTGTTTATAGTTGTGCTGTGCGGCCTTTAGTCTACCTTTTACTATCATAAAAGCTACAAGTTTTCTTAAAAATTTATTTTTTATGCCCAAAATATATGGATCATCAAACATATTTTTTAAAAAAATTTCTACATCATCAAGGTTATTTGCACCACCCATATTTAAAAGCAAAAGTGCCTTTTTCTTCAAAATAACTCCTTAATTTTTATAGCATCGTCAATACTTGAAAGTTCGATGTTTTCGCCGCTTTGACAAAGGTCATAAAAGGCATCATATTGGGCTTTTATTTCATTGTTTAAAGGATCGGTTTTTAAATTCATCTGACCATTTTCATTTACTCTGTGAAGTTTATAATCAATAAGATCACCAAAATAAACACCCTCTTTGGCATTTACTTCTATTTTAAAACGTTCTAAAGAGCCACAAAAAGAATCAGTAATGCTCACCAAAATTTGATTTTTCATTTTAATGTTAATTCCAACATTATCACATATTTTAGTATTGGTTTTATTTGCCTGAGTATAAAAGAAGTTGCAGACTTCGCTACCTACTAAATTTTTAGTAAGATCTATATCGCAAAGTGAAAGCTCATTTATAATATTTCCCTCGCAAAGCGGTTTAAAATGAGCGATTGAGATACTGTAAATTTCTTCTTCTTTTAAAAGCGCCTTTTTTAGTGAAACAATGGTTGGATTAAAACGTTCATCAACACCAGTACAAACTCTTACTTTATTTACAACTGAGGCATATTTGATCTCTTTTAATTCGCTTACGCTTTTAAATATAGGCCTTGAAATCAATATATTTTGACAATATTTTGCACACTGACAAAATGCCTCTACAATCTCGTGTTGTGGCAAACAAAGTACAATGGCTTGTGGCTGAGCAACTTCGATAAATTCCTTAAATTCATCAAAAAATGGAGCCCTGCAAGATTCATCTCTATTTTCTTTATCAAAAACTCCACAAACTTCAAATTTGTCGGAACGTCTAAGTTCCATATAGTGCCTTTTGCCAACTAGATTGTATCCAACAATACCAATTTTAAGTTTCACCAAAAGCCTTTTAGTTCTATTTTTTAGGCTATTTTAGTTGCAAATCGCTTTTAAACAAATAAATTTATCAAATATCTTAAGTGAAAATTAATTTTGTATTTTTTATAAATTTACAAACGATTTTTGGCTAAAATCAAACAAAATTTTAAGATTAATGAGGAAACAATGCAAAGTTTAGATATAAGAAAGGCATATCTTGATTTTTTCGCAAGCAAAGGTCATGAGATCGTCGCGTCCGCACCCCTAGTGCCAAACGACGCTACGCTACTTTTTACAAACGCGGGTATGGTGCCGTTTAAAAGCATTTTCACCGGCGAAGTACCGCGCCCAACACCACCTATTCGCACGAGCTGTCAGACCTGCATCCGCGCAGGCGGCAAGCACAACGACCTAGACAACGTCGGCTACACCGCGCGCCACCACACGTTTTTTGAGATGCTGGGAAATTTTAGCTTCGGCGAGTACTTTAAAAAAGAGGCGATCGCTTACGCTTGGGAATTTGTAACAGAAGTACTAAAACTGCCAAAAGATAAGCTTTATGTAACCGTTCACGAGAGCGACGATGAGGCGTTTGAAATTTGGAGTACTCGCATCGCAAAAGAGAGAATTTACCGCTTTGGCGACCATGATAACTTCTGGCAGATGGGCGATACTGGGCCATGCGGACCGTGCTCGGAGATCTTCTACGACCAAGGCAGCGAGCACTTTAACACGCCTGAGGACTACATGGGCGGCGACGGCGATAGATTTCTTGAAATTTGGAACCTGGTTTTTATGCAGTACGAGCGCAGCAGCGACGGCAAGCTAACTCCGCTACCAAAGCCTAGCATCGACACGGGCATGGGTCTAGAGCGCGTCACGGCGATAATGGAAGGCAAATTTAGCAACTACGGCAGCTCGCTTTTTATGCCGCTTATAAACGAAGTAGCCGCGCTTTGCGGCAAGCCTTACGCCTATGAAAGTGGCGCTAGCTACCGCGTCATAAGCGACCACATCCGCTCAGTCACATTTTTGCTAGCTCAAGGCACGACATTTGATAAAGAAGGCCGTGGCTACGTGCTTCGCCGCATCTTACGCCGTGCGATCCGCCATGGATACTTGCTAGGCATAAAAGAGCCATTTATGTATAAGCTTGTCGATAAAGTTTGCGAGCTCATGGGCGGACACTACACCTATCTAAACGATAAAAAAGCGGCTGTAAAAGAGCAGATCAAGCTTGAAGAAGAGAGATTTTTAGCGACTATTGCAAGCGGTTTAGAGCTATTTGAGAGCGAGCTAAAAAATACAAAAGAAATTTTTAGTGGAGAGGCTGCGTTTAAGCTTTATGACACATTTGGCTTTCCACTTGATCTAACAGCTGACATGCTTAGAGAAAAGGGTCTAAAGGTCGATGAAGCAAGGTTTGATGAGCTTATGAGCGAGCAAAAAGCACGCGCAAAAGCTGCTTGGAAAGGCAGTGGCGACAAGAGCGCGAAGGGCGACTTTAAAGAGCTACTTGAAAAATTTGGCGAAAATAAATTTATAGGCTACGAAGAGCTTAAGAGCAAAAGTAAAATTCTAGCCCTGCTTGATGAAGAATTTAAAAATGTAGATAGTTTAGATGCTGGCAAAGAGGGCTGGGTGATGTTTGACGTCACTCCATTTTATGCTCAAAGTGGCGGCCAGTGCGGCGATAGCGGTAAGATAATTGGTAAAGCAAATGTGATTGATACGCAAAAATTTCATGGGCTAAATTTATCTTTAGTAAAAACTACCGTGGCACTAAAAGTTGGCGATGAAGTAGAGCTTGAAGTTTCTAGCGATAGAGCAGAAACTGCACGTCATCACAGCGCTACACACTTACTTCATGCAGCCCTTAGAAGCGTGCTTGGCACGCATATTGCTCAAGCTGGTTCAAGTGTAGAAGCAGATAGGCTAAGGTTTGACTTCTCCCATCCAAAAGCACTTACTAGCGAAGAAATTTCAAAGGTCGAAAATTTGGTAAATGAGTGGATACTAAATGGCGCTAACTCAAAAACAGAACTTATGAAGCTTGAAGATGCTAAAAATAGTGGAGCTATTGCACTATTTAATGAAAAATATGCTGATGATGTGAGAGTCGTTAGCTTTGGCAATGTCAGCAAAGAGCTTTGTGGTGGTACACACGTTAAAAATATAGATGAGATCGGATCGTTTTTCATCACAAAAGAGAGTGGTGTAAGTGCTGGTGTTAGGCGCATAGAGGCTGTTTGCTCAAGGGCTGCGCTAAATTTAGCAAGGTCTTTTAGAGCTGAGCTTGACGAGCTAAAAGATGAGCTAAAGAGCGCCGAGCCACTAAATGCGGTCAAAAAGCTAAAAAATGAGCTAAGAGTTTTAAAGGATAAACTAAAAAATGCTAAAAATTCTCATGAGCTAGTCTATTTAGATATAAATAAAACCAAACTTTGCGTCACAAGCGTAGATGGTGGAGATATAAAAACCTTGATAGACGAGTTTAAAAATGAGCATGAAAGTGCTGCTATTTTGCTAATCCAAGCCGATGAGAGTGGCAAAATTTCTCTTGCAGCTGGAGTCAAAAATGCTCCACTAAAAGCTGGTGCTTGGGTAAAATTTGCAGCACAAATTCTAGGCGGCAATGGCGGTGGTAAAGATGACTTTGCAACAGCTGGTGGCAAAAATGCATCAATGATAGAAGATGCGATAAAAGATTCATTTGGATACGCAAGGCAAGCCTTAGAAAAATGAGTCATTACGATATAGCTTTTATAAAATTTGACCAAGTAGTACTATTTTTGCATGTATGTTTTGTAGCTCTTTTTGTGGGGCTACAAGCCGGTCTTGTGCTCGTTGGAAGCTACTTTATAAAAAATAAATTTGAAGACAAGGAACGCTACCACATCTTACTTCACATTATAAGACGCTTTGGCATTGCGATTTTCATACTAATCCTTTGCGTGATAGCGACAAGCATAGTTATAATTTTTGGATTTTATGATGCAAATTTGACAAATCCTATGGCAAGTGCAATGGTGGCAACAAAATGCGCAATAGAACTATTTTTGCTATTAAATTTAAGCTATATATTTTATAGATACAAAAAGGCCTTAAAAGCACTAAGATCGCATGAAATGATCGAGCTAAACGAGAGTTTGATCGTTATAATTTATTACTTCACACCATTAAATTTATTAGCTTCGCTAGCAGCTATTTATCTTGGTATAAGTTATAAGGTATTTTTATGATAACACTTGCTTCAAGCTCACCAACAAGGGCAAATTTATTAAAAGATGCTTGTATAAATTTCACTCAAATTTCTTTCCAGTTTGACGAGAGTAAGATAGAAAAGAACGTAAAGCCTGAAATTTATGTCCAAAATGTCGTAAAAGCTAAAAAAAAGCAATTTTTAAAAGAAAATATAGGTCTTAAAAATTTGCTCTTTGCAGATAGCTGTGTGGCGTGTGGAGATAAAATTTTAGGTAAAGCAAAGGACGAAAAAGAAGCGATTGCTATGCTAAATTTACAAAGTGGCAACAAATGCAGCATCTATACGGCGATGATATTTTTAGGCGAATTTGAGCTTATAAACGTAAGTAAGACTACGTATAGATTTAAAAAATTTAATGAGCATGACCTTAATGAATACATAAAAAATAATGAGTGGCAAGGCAAGGCTGGAGCCATGACGATAGAAAATTTTAATAAAAAATACATCATCTCCCAACACGGCGAAACTAGCACGGCCATGGGACTAAATTTAAAAATATTAAAGGCATTTTTATGAAATATATCTTGGCATTTATCTTTATAGTTGCCATTTCACTTGGCGGAGCATTTTTATATTTTTATTCACAAGTTAGATTTGATGCTTACGCTATTATTGATTATAAACCAAAGCTTACAACGCAAATTTTTGATAGAAACAACGAACTCATTGCAAATATCTTTGAAGAAAATAGAATTTACGTAAAGTATAACGACATCCCGCCGCGTGTCATCGAAGCACTTGTGGCTATTGAGGATACGAGCTACTTTGAGCATGGTGGCATAAACGTAGAAGCTATGGCAAGAGCTGCCATAAAAGATATCAAGGCCAGAAAACTAGTCGAGGGAGCTTCAACACTAACACAACAGCTCATTAAAAATTTAGCTCTAAGCCGTGAGAAGAAATTTACAAGAAAGATAAAAGAAATCGTGCTTGCCATGAAGCTTGAAAGCGAGCTTAGCAAAGAAGATATCATCGAAAGATACCTAAATCATGTCTATTTTGGACATGGTTACTACGGCATAAAAACAGCAGCTGAGGGGTATTTTAGAAAAGAGTTAAATGAGCTAAGCATAAAAGAGGTTGCCATGCTAGTTGGCTTGCCAAAGGCTCCAAGCACCTATGATCCTACAAAGCACCTTGACCTATCACTTAGCCGTGCAAATAGAGTGCTTGAGAGAATGTATAGTATCGGCTGGATAAATGAGGATGAGTACCGCAAGGGCGTGCTTGAAGAGCCAGCGGTCTTTGACGATACACTCACAAGGAATAAAGCTCCTTACGTAGTCGATGAGATAATAAAAGAGGCTTCAAAGAAATTTGACGATATAAAAACTGGTGGTTATAAGATACAAAGCACAGTTGATCTAAATGTTCAAAAGATCGCTCAAGAAGCTCTAGTCTATGGCTACAATGAAATTTTAAAGCGCGATAAAAAAGCAAATGCAGAAATCCTAAATGGAGCTATAGTAGTCACTCATCCACAAAGTGGTCAAATTTTGGCACTAATTGGCGGTATTGACTACACAAAAAGCAGCTATAACCGTGCCACTCAAAGTAAGCGCCAGCCAGGATCTAGCTTTAAGCCATTTATCTATCAAATAGCCCTTGATAGCGGCTACTCAGTAGTCTCTCAAGTAGCTGATATCGCCAGGACATTTGACATGGGTAACGGCAAAGAGTGGACGCCAAAAAACTATAGCGGCGGTTTTCAAGGCTATATCACTATAAAATCAGCCATAACCCAGTCGCGTAACCTCGCAACCATAAATTTGCTAAACGACCTTGGTCTTAGCTCAGTTCGTAAACAGCTTACTGATATGGGCTTTAACGATATCCCAGAAAATTTATCTATCGCACTTGGAAGTTTTGGGATTTCGCCACTTGATTTTGCAAAATTTTACTCGATGTTCCCAAATGAGGGCGAGATGGTTGAGCCAACACTTATTAAGCATATAGAAAATAGCTTTGGGGCTTCGATGGATTATGAACCACAAAGAAAGCAAGTGCTAAAACCTGAGCAGGCATTTTTGATGACGACACTTCTTCAAAATGTCGTAAATAACGGTACTGGACGCAACGCTAAAATAAATGGCATCCAAATAGCAGGCAAAACCGGCACAACAAACAATAACATCGATGCTTGGTTTTGTGGCTACTCACCTGATATCGAAGCAATAATCTGGTACGGAAATGACGACAACAGCCCTATGAAAAAGATTGAGGGTGGTGGTAGAACAGCCGCACCTGTGTTTAAGAAATTTATGGAAGGCTACATTAAGCTTTATCCTACTTTAAGACGTGCATTTGAGCAGCCAGATGGTGTTTATAAAGGCTATTATGGTGGCAGTGACGAATACTACACAAACGACTCACCACTACCTCAAAATATACCAGCAAATGACATCATACAAGATCAAGAAAATGATGGATTATTATTTTAGGAAGATAAGATGTGGATTAAAATTTTACTTTGTTTAGTAGTCGCAAGTATTGCATATGGCGCTAATCTAAATACGGCCAGCAAAAACGAGTTGATGGAGCTTGGGCTAAGCAAAGGCCAAGCGTTAAACATTATAAAATACAGAAAAGCCCATAAATTTAAAAGCATCGATGAGCTTGAAAAAATCCAAGGTATTGGCTTTAACGATATGCAAAAAGTTAAGGCAAAACTTAGTATAAAAGAGAATACAAAAGTAAAAAAATCTGAAGTAAAAAGCTCTAAAGGCAAGAAAAAATAATCTTATTTTTTATTTGAAATTTCTAGCCATTTACATTTGAGTCCTATTATTATGGCTTTTACAAAGGCTGAAAAGATGCTAAATATTAATAAATTTAAAAATATCGGTTTTTTAAAGTTTCTGGTTTTATTTACTGCTTACATATTTTTTATAAATTATATCTTTTTATACAAAGGCGTTTTTTAGGCTTTCTACAAAATAATCAACTCTCTTTTTCTATATTCTTTTTTCTTATATTTGCAATTGTCTTTATCTTGGTTTTTGCTAGTATTTTTTGTATCTTATTTGTGCCTTTTTTGCTAAAGCCAGTTGCAATTATTTTGATTTTAGCAAGTGGCATATCTGTTTACTTTATGCAAGCATATGGTGTTATTATAGATAAAGATATGTTATTAAACGTCCTACACACCGATACCAAAGAAGCCTTTAGTTACTTTAGCACAGGTTTAGTTTTTTGGATAATTTTTACAACCATCTTACCTTGCGTATATGTATCATTTGTAAAAATTAACTATGGTAGTTTCAAAAATGAGCTTAAATCAAGAGCAAAAATTATCTCATTTTCTATAGTTGCGATAGCTATCATATTTTCATTAACGTCTAAAATTTTTATACCATTTTTTAGAGAACACTCAAATTTAAGGACCGCATTACTCCCATACTATCCCATCTACTCGGCTGCAAAGCTAGTAAAATCGATCACACAAAAACCACTACCTTTTACTTATGTAGCAGATGATGCGGTACTAGCTGATGATAAAAAGAAAATTTTAGTTTTGATAGTTGGCGAGACGCAAAGAAGCAGAAACTACTCACTAAATGCTACGCCAAAAACGATACGAATAAATTTACTAAACAAAAAGGTGTGGTAAGTTTTACAAATTTCTACTCATGTGGAACAGCCACGGAGACTAGCGTGCCTTGCTTATTTTCAGACTTAAAGCGAGAAAATTTTAGCAACCGCGAAGCTAAAGCTCGTGAAAATTTAGTTGATATCATCAACAAACTTGGAATAAAAACATACTTTTTTGGCAACAATAGCGGCGGCTGCAAGGGCGTTTGCGACAATCTTGATCAAAACCATACTTCAGATCATAGAGCAGAAGGCTTTGATGAAGTGATATTTGATGAGGCCAAAAAGGTCATCAAAGATGCAAATTCCACCACCTTTATCGTGCTACATCTGCAAGGCTCGCACGGCCCTATCTACTACAAAGGCTACCCAAGCAAATTTAAAGAATTTACCCCAACTTGTGATACTGCCGAGCTAAATAAATGCACGCCAGATGAGATAGCAAATACCTATGACAACACTATTTTATATGAGGACTATCTACAAAGCGAGCTAATAAACGCCCTTGAAGCAAGAAAAGATGAATTTGAAGTCACCATGTTCTTTTTCTCAGATCACGGGGAGAGCCTAGGTGAAAACGGTATATATTTACATGGTCTGCCTTATTCCATCGCTCCAGATGAGCAAAAACACATCCCAGCCATCGTCTTTTCAAGCGATAGTGGGCTTTTAAAAAGGCTAAAAGCTAGAAAAAACGAAAGTCTTTCGCATGATTTTATATTTAGCTCAGTTCTTGGATATTTTGGAATAAAAACTAAGGCCTATAAGCCAGAATTTGATATTTTCAGATAGTAAATTTAAAGCCAGCCTAGGCAAAGCCTGAAGCTGGCGCAAATTTAAAAGCTGATCTCTTTTATATCAGCTACTTTTAGTATCTCACTATAAATTTGACCGATGACCGCGATGCGATTATTTCGCACTTTCTCATTTTCAACATTTATCATAACTTTGTCAAAAAACTCATCGATCTGTGGTTTTAGAGCAAATAGTGCCTTTAATCTTGGCTCGTATGCAAGGCTCTTATCAACTGCACTAAATGCATCATTTAGGGCTTTTTCAGCATCTATCTCAAAGAGACTCTCGTTCACCTTGCTAAATTTATCATCTTTTATGATGTTTGCAAGGCGCTTAAATGTCGAGAAATTCTCCCTAAAACTTGGCTCACTTGAAATTTTAGCAAGTGCCTCTATTATCTTAGTTAGCTCCAAGATATCCTTTTCACCACTTTTTATGCACGCTTTTACGATAGAAGCGTTTGCATCAAAGAAAGTGTAGAGTCTATCAAGGATGAAATTCATAAGCACTTCAACATCAAATTTCTTATACTCTTTTGCGATATCTTCTAAAATTTCTTTTATATTAAATTTCAAATTATGCGCCAAAACGATCTTTATCACGCCATTAGCCGCACGTCTTAGAGCGTATGGATCTTTTGTGCCGCTTGGGATTTTGCCGATACTAAAGAGCCCCATTAGCGTATCAAGCTTATTTGAAAGCGCCACAACCGAGCTAAATGCCTTACTTGGGCACTGCGCCTCCTCGCCGTCTGGCAAATACTGCTCTTTTATGGCTAGAACGACGTCTTTATCCTCGTTTTAGCCTTTGCATAGTAAGCGCCCATGATACCTTGAAGCTCGGTAAACTCATAAACCATCTGCGTTGTAAGATCAGCCTTGCTTAACATCACAGCTCGCTCAAGCTTGGCTCCATACTTGCCAGCTTCTTTTTTGAGTAGCTCGTCGTAGTTGCTAGCAAGTTTTTTGGCCACTTTTAGCTCTCTAAGCTCTTTTTCATAGATACTTCCAAGCTCTTTTAGGTAGGTTATATTTTTTAGTTTTTCTGGGCTAAATTCGTGCGCTAGGTCGCTTTGCCAAAAGAACATCGCATCACTTAGCCTTGCCCTTAGCACCTTTTCGTTGCCCTTGATGATGAGTGAGTAGTCTTTTGTGATGGCGTTGCTAACGACAACGAAGCCATTTGCGAGCTTACCATCTTTAAAGACTGGGAAGTAGCGCTGATTTTCTTTCATGGAAGTGATTATGACCTCGCTTGGCACCTCCAAAAATTCCTCTTCAAATGAGCCAAGAAGTGCTGTCGGATACTCGGTGATCGCCACAACTTCAGCCAATAGATCTATATCGATCTCGATCTTTAGCCCGCTTTTTTGGCTAATTTTTTCAAACTCATCAAGGATTATTTTTTCTCTCTCGTCTGCTTCAAGCACGACACCACGGCTCTTTGAGCCTTCAAAATACTCTTTTATATTTGAAATTTTTATCTTGTCGTAGCTGATACTTCTGTGAGGATAGGTAGAGTTACTGCTCTCTACGCCAAATTTGTTAAATTTAATGACCTCATCTCCAAGCAAGCATAAAAACGATCTTATCGGGCGGATAAACTCAAACTCGCCGTTGCCCCAGCGCATAGACTTGCCAAAGCTAAGGCTCTTTAAAAACTCTTCAACCATCTCACCCATTATCTTAGCAACCAGCTCGCCCTTCACCTCTTTTTCGTAGTAAAGCACCTCTTTGCCGTCTATCTCTTTAAATTTAAGCTCACTTTCATCTATGCCGCATTTATTTGCAAAGCTGAGTGCTGCCTTTGTAAATGCTCCGTCTTTTAGTGCCACTTGCTTTGGCGCACCGATAAAGCTAGCCACGCTATCAGGCTGAGATTGTGGAAATTTCTCATGAAAAAAGACCAAACGACGCGGCGTATAATAAAATTTAAAAGGGCTTACAAGATTATATTTTTCAAGTACAGCCTGCCATTTAGCATTGATATTTGGCAGCTCCCTTAAAAAGGGTATCGCTGGAAGCTCCTCAACTCCGATTTCTAACAATAACTCTTTCATATTTCACTCTTTTTATTAAAATTTTCTCTTTTTTCTCTTACCATTTTTCTTGCCCTCTCCTTCTCCTGTGACTGCAAAATGACGCCTCTTATCATAAAAATAAGAAATAAAACAAACGCCGTAATCATAAAAATATCTAAAATTTGCACTCTCTACTCCACAAAGATTTGGTTTTCCCTCTTATAAATTTTAACTCTCGCATTTTCAAAACTATACTCGCCATCTTTTAGCTTTTTCTTACTATAAACCCTGATCTTACCGTATGGTGTATGCAGATAGCCTCTCTCTAGTCTGCCCGAAATTTTAGCAAAGACATCGCCACTTCTAGCTTCACTTAATTGCGATGCATCTAGTAAATTTTCGCTAATATCTTTTGTGCCGTGCTCATTTGTGATCTCATAAGAGCTAACTTCAAGCGCATCTTTATAAATTTTCATTCGCCTTACTAAAATATCTAGCTCTTCGCCTACAGTAACGCTATTTTTAGGATCATAAACATAAATTCCGCGGTGATTTTTCGAGATAATAAAGCCATGCTTATCTTTTAAGATAACAACCGCTTTTTCAATCACTGCTGGAACTGCCTCTGGGTGATCAAAAAGCGTATCCACATCAGCCGTCTTATAGTTTTGTTCGCTTATTTTTTTATTGGCTTTGTTTTCATCTTTTTTAAAAATTTTACTCACAAAGCCTTTTTTTACTGGGCTTGGATCAGTTGAAATTTTAAACTTTAATGCAAAGTGATCCGAGTAAAGGTCGCTCTTTGCAAAGCCTTTTTCATCGACTGCAAAGTTTGGTTTAAAGACTTCAAAACTGCCACTAACATAACTTAGATCGCCATTTTCCATAAAGCTAGATGAAAGCAAAACATGATCGATCGCTCTTTTTTTGCCATGTACTGCGTGAGAATATCTATCTTTTGGATCAAGCTCTTTATAAAGATCATAAAAATTTCTCGTTGCAATGATGTCATTTAGAATGGATTTTTGTCCAAAGGGCGAGTTAAAATCACCCAAAATAATCGCATTTTTCTCTTTACCAAGAGCTGTTCTTAACGTTTTTTCAGCCTTTTTTTGCATATTTATACCATTTTTATAAGTTGGAAAGTGATTTACAAATATGCTAAATTTCTTACCTTCCGTCTCAAAAATAACCTTTAAAATATTTCTCGTCTTTACGTTTGGAACTTTAAAAATTTCACTGCCGATTGGCTGTAACTTTGAAATAAGCCCAAGCCCAACAGGCGAGTTTTTCTCCTTTGTAAAGCTTATAAATTTATACTCGCTATCACTTACTAGAGCTTTTAAAACCTGTTCATTTTCGATCTCTTGAAGTGCGATAATGTCAGTATTTAGTGCATTTATGACTTGTCTTGTTCTTTGTAGTTTTGAATCAGCCGCCTCGCAGTCCCATTTTGATACACCTACTTTAAAATCAAGATACTCGCTACCATCATCTTTGCAATCAAATAAATTTTGCACATTATAAGTTGCGATGCTAATTTCACTCGCAAATGCCACCAAAATGGTAAAAAACAAAGCAAAAACTACTCTCAAATCTCACTCCTAAAGTCAAATTCAGTGATATTTTGCCTGATCGCCTCATACGCGATAATGCCAGCACTCATAGCTAAATTTAAGCTCCTGCCCTCTTTTCCCATTGGTATGGTTATGGCATTTTTAAAATTTATATCCATAAATTCTCTTGGCAGTCCAGTACTCTCGCCACCAAAAAATATAAAATCTCCTGGCTTAAACTCGGCCTCGTAGTAAAGCCTATTTGTCTTTGTAGTAGCGAAGAAAAATCTATCCTTGTGGCTTAAGTTTGCTTCTAAAAATTCTTCCAAACTATCCCAAATTTTTGGATTTAAAATTTTCCAGTAGTCAAGCCCTGCTCGTCTAACAGCCTTTTCACTCAGATCAAACACAGTGGGCTTAACGATATGTAGCTTTAAATTTGCATTAACACACATTCTACCGATAGCTCCAGTATTTTGCGGTATCTGAGGATAAACTAAGACTATGTTAAACATAAGCTTTCTTTGCCTTAAAAAGTGTTATAAACTAGCCTATTTTAGCCAAAATGGGCTTTTAAGAGTTTTAAAGACTAATCTTTTCTAGGCTTACGCTCGCTTAGATATTTTGAAATTTCAAGCTCTTGCCTACGTTTTATCTCTTTTGCAATTTCTTCGTTTTTAAAACCAGCTGATAAAATTTCTGCCACATCGACTTTCGCGTCAAATTTTGCCTCATAAATTCCAAGCTTCACAGCACGCTCTATCCGCTCTTTATTATAAGCTCCAAGCCATGATTTTATGGGCATATTTAGAGCTATTTGCATTAGCTCTTTATCGATTGGCATGTCCTTAAAATAAGGCTGCTTTAAGATAGAAAAGTAGCTCTTTGGCAGACGCATTTTCTCTAAAATTTCATTTGCGTCAAGCTCAAATTTGCCAAACAAAAGATACAAAAATAGCCTCTCATCATCCACAAATTCTCTAGCACTCTTAAGATCGCTTAAAAATCCATCGTCCATAGAAATTTGCATACCAAAAATTTCTTTAAAAAGTCCAAGCTCAAAAAGATAGCAAGCTCCTTTTTCAAGATGCTTTGCACGAAAAAATTTAATAAGCTCAGTATTTATCCTATCTCTACTTAGATGCTCTAAACTAAGGCTTTTCATAAGAGCTATCGTCTCGTTTGCTATACTAAAATCAAGCCTTGAGCTAAACTGCACTCCTCTAAGCACCCTTAGTGGATCCTCTTTAAATTTTTCACTATCAATGTGCCTTAATATCTTGTTTGCTAGATCTTGCTTCCCACCGTAAAAGTCTAAAATTTCTCCATTAAAGATATTCATCATTATGGCATTTATTGTAAAATCTCGCCTAAGGCTCGCCATTTTGGGATCGTTAATATAGCTTACTGCAAAGTCTTTGTGTGAATTTCCAGTTTTGCTCTCGCTTCTTGGAAGCCCAATATCGTAGTTTTTGTATTTGTAGATGAAGTAGCTTTTGCCAACACCGCTCGCTCCTATGCTAGCCATCAACTCATCAAACTTGGTAGGCTCGATGTCATAGACCTCAATATCGTAGTCATAAATTTCTCGCCCAAGAAGAGCGTCTCTCACGCACCCGCCAACTAGATAAACGCGCGATGAAAAAGGAGCAAATAGCGATCTAAAAAAGTCTAGCTCGCTATTTTTATAAATTTCATTTTTGATTTTTAAATTTTGCAATCTCTCATCCGTCAGGCAGTTTATAAACTCACTTTGAGAGATTTTGAAGTCTATTTTCGATGTTTGCAAGAGTAAATTCTAAAAACTTAGTAGTTAGCTCAAGCCTTGAAGCGAGATCTTGCTCGCTAGTTTGCTTAAGCCCTTCAAAAAGTACCTCGATGCGTTCAGCAAGGTTTGCCAAAAAAAATTCCTCTTCGCTTATCTCTCTACTTTTTGGAGAAATTTCTATCTCGACTTTTGGCTCAAACTCTTTTGAAGCTTCTAAATTTAGTTCAAAATTTGGTTCATTTTCCACTCTCTCCTTTTCGGATTCTATTACCAAAAGCTCTTTTTTTAAATTTTCTTGCTCTAGCTCTTCTTGCTTCTTATTTTGTAAAGCCTCTATCTTTTTAAGCTCGGCGCTAACCTCACTAATTGCCATTCTAGCGATATCATCAAGCTTCATAATCTTATCAACCACCTTTTAAATTCATTTATCTCTTCATCACTTTTCATCGCTATAAAAAACTCTTTCATCTGCTCATTTTTTATCACTCGCTCTTTTCTTAGTCCGCTTAAACGATTGATCGCGCTAAGCGCATCTTTGTTTGAGGGGTCTTGCTTCAAGATGTTCTTGTAAATTTCAAGTGCATCATCTTTTAGTCCTTGAGCTTCGTAGATGAGTGCTTCAGTGATTGTGTTTTTCATTTTTTGATAAATCCTGCGATAACATCGCCTATCCCACTAGTTGAGCAGATCTCAACTGCGTTAAATGCAGCGATATCTTTTGTTCTGTACCCATTGGCTAGTGTAGTTTTTACAGCATTTTCTATGGCGTCTGCTGCCTCGCTCTCACCAAATGCGTATCTTAGCATCATCGCCGCACTTAAAATGGTGGCTATTGGATTTGCTATACCCTGCCCTGCGATATCTGGTGCTGAACCGTGTATCGGCTCGTAAATTCCAACTTTACCGCCCATGCTTGCACTTGGAAGTAGACCTATCGAGCCACAAACCATACTCGCCTCATCACTTAAAATGTCGCCAAATAAATTTTCAGTAAGGATGACGTCAAAATTCGCTGGGGCTCTTACTAACTGCATCGCCGCGTTATCCACATACATAAAGCTAAGCTCTACTTCAGGATAGCCCTTTGCTACCTCGCTAGTCACCTCGCGCCAAAGCTGACTTGTCTCAAGCACATTTGCCTTATCGACCATGCAGACCTTTTTCTTGCGAAGCATTGCTGTTTCAAAAGCGATCTTTGCGATGCGCTCGATCTCCATTTTAGAATAAACCATAGTATTAAACGCTCTATCTTCGCCTTTTTCTCTAGGCTGGCCAAAATAAAGCCCACCAGTTAGCTCACGAACAACGACAAAATCTACGCCTTTTAGAACTTCTGGCTTTAGAGTACTAGCATTCACCAGCTCATCAAAAACGATAGCTGGGCGTAAATTTGCATAAGCTTCTAGCTCTTTTCTGATCTTTAAAAGTCCGCTCTCTGGCCTAAGATGCTTGGTAGACTATCCCATTTTTCTCCGCCGATCGCACCAAATAGCACAGCATCAGAGCTTAGAGCAGCGCTTAACGTCTCATCTGGCAAAGGCACACCAAATACATCATATGCAGAGCCACCCATAAGCTTATAGTCGTACTCGAATTTCATACCAAACTCAGTACTTACTACATCTAGAATTTTTATCGCTTCGTCGATTATTTCAGGACCGATACCATCGCCCTTTATAACACAAATTTTATACTTTTTCATTTTTGTTCCATCTTTGCTTTTGCATATTCTATAAGTCCACCAGCATTTAAAAGCTCTTGCATAAAAGGCGGTATAGGGCTAAATTTATACTCTTTGCCACTGGTTAAATTTACGATCACACCGTTATCAACATCTATTTTTAGCTTATCACCAGCGTTTATCTCATCTGTTTCTTTTATCTCAAGTATCAAAAGTCCTGTGTTAAAGCTATTTCTATAAAATATTCTCGCGTAGCTTTTAGCTATCACCGCGCCAATGCCAGCAGCTTTAAGTGCGATAGGAGCGTGCTCACGAGAGCTACCACAGCCAAAATTTTCGCCTGCCACGATGATGTCGCCTTTATCTATCTTGGTACTAAAATTAGGATCAGCATCTTCCATAATATGCTTTGCTAAAATGTTTTCGTCGGAGGTGTTTAAGTATCTAGCAGCAATGATGATATCAGTATCGATATTATCGCCAAATTTCCAAACCTTGCCTTCTTTCATCTTTAACCTTTTGTTATGTAAATTTGAGCTGATTTTAGCCAAAAGTAACTAAATAATTCATCAAATCACAAATAAAGTCTGCGATTTAAACGGCTAAAGGGCAAGGCAAAGGGCGTTAAACGCCCCTTTTATTTTTTTAAATTTAAAGAACACCTGCCTAGGAATTTACACGCCGGGCAAAAACCCGTAACGCCGACGATAATCGGGATTAACCCGATTAACGCCCAGTAGCTCTCGTAAAAATACCAAACTACCGCCATAAAAACTAGCCCTAGTACGACCCTAATAATTCTACTTTTCACGCTTACCATATTTTTACCTTTTCTTAAAAATTTTATAAAGCGGGCAGTAGCCGTAATATCCCGTTAAAAGCGGAATTAGCCCGACCGTCCACAACCAGCAGTCGCAAATAAATCCGAAAATAAAAAACCAAATCGCCGCTATAATCAAACGTATAGTTTTATCTAAAACGCTCATTTTATCTCCTTTAAGCCAAAGCTTTTAGTATTCCGTTCATAACCATAGGTTTAAATCCGTAAATTTTAACCAGCCAACTCATGTAGCTCTCTCTGGTAGCGCCGAAGCACTCTAACGTCGGAGCCGTTCCCTCCCAGTCGAACTCTACCATTATGGCCTTGCCGTATTTGGTGATAAAAGGGCAAGCCGTATATCCGGTAAATTTCTCGCTAGGTTCTCGTCCTTTTATCGTATCGGCTAAATTTTTAGCTAAGATCGGATACATTTTCCTAACGCTAGCCCCCGTTTTACCAGCCGCAAATCCGCAAATATCGCCGATACCGAATATATTTTTAAATTTTGTACTTTGCAGGCTGTATTTATCGACGGCTAAAAAATTTAGCTTGTCACCCTCTTTGGTTAGGCCGGCGCGAGCTAAAATTTCGCTTCCTTTTTGCTTAGGCGGCAAGTGAAGCCAGTCGTATTTTACATCGATTAGCTCGGACGCGATTTTATCTTCGCCGTTTTGCCTATACGCCGTCCAAAACTCGAAAGTAGCGGTATTTGAGCTTTTATCGACGGCTACAATTTGGTGGCGAAGATTAAATTTTATCTTTCTTTTTATCATTATTTGAGTCATCGCCGCGGCATAAGTCGGATCGCCGAAAAGCTTGCCGCCGCCGACGTAAAGATTAACGCTGCCTTTATCGCGGTTGCCGGCCAACCTCAGCCTATCTTCACTCATACATGTTACTTTTTTATTAGCGCCGCTGCATTTCATCGGGGTTTTTTGATCGCAAAATACCGCTGCGCCGCCGTTTTGAGAGAATTTTTTCATCAGCTCGTTGCTCTTTACGGCGCCTTGTAGAGTGTAGACGGAGGATATGTTGCCGCTCGTATCGTTAATATCCTCTAAGCTCAGACCTTTAACGGCCTCAAAGTCGTATTCCACGCCGCTTGCCACGATTAGATAATCATACCCCAGCTCGCTCCCGTCGTCTAGGACGAGTAGATTGGCTTCGGGCTTTATCTCCGATACGTTTTTGCGTATCCACTCGGCTCCTTGCGGGATATAATCCGCTTTTTCGTAAACGACGTCGCTAGCTTCGTAGATTCCGACGGCGATTAGCGTAAAGCCCGGCTGATAGTAAAATTTCTCGTCTTTATCCACGAGAATTACCTTGGCGTTAGGCATATCTCTTCTAAGTTTAGCCGCCAACGCGATACCGCTAAGTCCCGCGCCCATTATGACGATTTTAGAATTTATATCGTCGTTTTCGTCGCCCGTTGCCGAGCAACCGCTCATACTAGCAGCTAGTCCCGCGGCCCCCATTAGCTTTAAAGCGTCTCTTCTTTGCAGTCCTTTCATAAATTCTCCTTTTAAACGAGTTTATGAAATGCTACATAAAAAAGGCCGCTCTCTCCGTAACAAAGTTACTTTAAAACGAGAATTTTAAGAAACTAGCCTTATTTCGCCGCGACTTTGCGTTATTTGTCCGCTTCTCTCAAGCTCTTTTAGCACCCTAGATACCGCCTCTCTAGCGCTTCCTAGATGATTCGCCAGCTCTTCGTGAGTTATTTTTATAAAATTTTCGTTTAGATTTTCGATGCTTTGAGATAAAAAATTCATAATCCGCGCCGAAAGCGGTAAAAACAAAGCCTGTTCCATAACGTTTATGGTTCTAGCAAACCGATCGGCTACGATTTTTAGAGTAAAATTTAAAATGCTCGGATATTTTTCTTTAAGAGGTTTGTAAATTCGCGCCGGAATAACGATGATCTCGCTATCTTGCTCGATTTCGACGCTTACTTTATTTTCTAGCGAATTTATAGAACACGTATCGCACAGCACGCAGCTCTCGTCTTTAGTTAGCCTAAATATCGTTATTTCCTTTGCGCTAGACGACACGAACGCCCTTAAAACGCCTTTTAGTATAAAGATAAATCCAAAGCAATCGTTTCCGGAGTAAAATATATCGCCCTTTTTTACGGTTTTTAGATACGCGTTAGCAAAGATCGCATTTAGATCCTCGCTTGCTAGATCGAAACTATTGGTAAATCTCTCGCGCAAAATTTCTTTTAACTCTTCGCTTAGCATTTTGCCCTTTCGTGACTTCGTTACAAAAATTTAACCTTATTATAGGTAATATTGCATAAAAATTTAATACGAAAAGAAAAACAATGCACGATGTTAAGAAAAACGACTCGCAAAGCAAAATAAAATCGCTGCCGATTATGCTTTTCGCCGGTACTATGGGGCTTGGAGGGCTTTGCGCGGCCTATAAGAAACTAAGCAAAATATTTGATTTACCCGGCGAGATATTCTCGGCGCTTAGAACGCTAGACTGCACGGTATTTTGCCTACTTTCGGCGTTTTATCTCTTTAAGCTTTTAAAATTTAAAGAAGAGGTAAAGGCCGAATTTTCGCACCCTATAAAGATAAATTTTTTCGGCGGATTTATCATCTCGCTTTTTCTTTTAGCTCTGGCCTACAAAGACGCACCGCGACTATACTACTCGCTTTTTTACGCGGCTTTAGGCTTGCAAACGATTTTTACGCTTTACGTAATTTCTTTTTGGATCGACGAAAAATTCGATATCGCGACGCTAAATCCGGCATGGTTTATCCCCGTAGTGGGCAACTTGCTAATCCCGATCATAGCCGAAAAATCTCAAGCGATCTGGTATTATTTTAGTTTGGGGCTATTTTTCTGGATTATTTTATTCGCCGTTATATTTTACAGGCTAGTCTTTTACGATAAGTTAGCCGACAAATTCGTCCCGACGCTAGTCATTACGCTAGCGCCGCCGGCTATGGCGTTTTTGGGATATGTAAAATTAACCGAGCAATTCGATGCTTTTGCGGCGATACTGCTTAATATAAACGTATTTTTCGCGGCGCTTATACTTTTTTCGTATAAAAGATTTATTAAACTCAAATTCGCCCTATCGTGGTGGGCTTTTACCTTCCCGACGGCCGCTAGCTCCATAGCGTTTTTAAAAGCTTACGAAATTACGCAAAGCGATTTTTATTTAGTTTTAGGAGTCGGCGCTTTTGCGGCTCTAGTCGCTTCGATTTTGATAGTCGGATTTTTAACGGCTAAATCTATAATAAACGGCGAAATTTTTTCAGAAAAATAACCTTAGCTCAAAAATTTACTTTAGTAGTATTCATAGCTGATTTCCAGCTTTTTATATAGGCCGATTTCCGTTATGTCGCCGTTTTCGTAGTATTTGTCCGTGGGCTTAAATTTGACCGAGGTTTTATGCGTCAAATTTCCCCGCTCGTCCCTGCTTATATCCTTAAACTGCAAGATTTGCCCGATTTTTGCCTCAGATCCGAAGTAATTTACCGACGTATACTCCATCTCGTCGCCGTTTGCGGCGTAGTAATAAACCCATTTTGAGCCCGGGGCTTGCGTGATTTTTTCGTATTCGCCGTTTGGCTTGCGCTCGAAGCTTATCTCTATGCCGTGGCGCGGCTCCATATTATTTTCTATCCGCGTTAAAACGCCCTTTTCGTCGTAGACGTAGCTATCGTCCGTCACTAGCGTCCCACCCGAATACGCCGCCCAAGCGATCATTTTGCCGTCCTTGCTGTAAGTGGTTTTCTCCGTGCGGGGGTAAAATTTATCCTCCACATGCTGTTCTTTGGCTGTCGCGACTAAATTTTCGCCGTCAAATTCGTATTCGTAGAGATAAACGGCGCTATCTTGGTATTTTTTGCGTATTAGCCCGTCTTTGCCGTATTCAAACAAAACCGAGCCGTTTGGTACGCCGTTTATGTGCTCGGTTTCTTGCAGTATATAGCCGTTTTCATTAAACTCCGTCCGCTTCACGCGCGTATTTTCTAGCGTCCCGGAGCCATCCATTGAGTATTCGTACTCCGTAGCCGCCATACTTTTGACCTCGCCTTTTAGATCTTTTTTGTTCCAGTCGCTTTCTGGTAAAACGGCCGAGTTTAGATAGCAAACCGCCGATGCCGCCGCTAAAATAGCTTTTAAAATTTTCATTTTTATCCTTTTTCAAATCACGCAAAGCCTAGATTAATTTAGGTTAAAATTTCGCCTAATTTAGCCCAAAAAGCGACAATACTAATGAAATCCTAGCTTTTACGAGTTAAAATATATGTTTAAAATCGACTCAAATTTTTAAGCAAGCCTGAGGCGAATTTTCATTTTCGAGTGGTTTATTAACTTAAGACTAAGCTTCATTTACCTTTTTAAAAATTTCTCTCATCTCTTCTTCACTCAGTGGCTCAACTAGCACATTTGCCGCATCGATGAATCGGTATTTTTCTTTTGGTAAATTTTTCATGAAAGCACCATATTCACACTCACCAAGCACATGTGCATCACTATCTTCCACACCCACTACTAGCGTAAGTATCCAGCGTGAGACCTTGCGTTCACCTAGGGCTTCTTGTGCTTGCCACGAAGGAGAGGGAGCGTAAGGCAAGATGGTCGGTAAATTTTCACTAAGCGTATATGCACCAAAAATTTCGTTGCCGTTTTTATCTTCGTATAAATTCTCTCTTGCGCTATAAGCGTCAAGGTACTGCACCTGCCTCATCATCTCATCAAATTTAGCCACAGGGCTGGCACTTGCAAAAATTTCATCTATCATAACCGCGTCAAACGCCACGTCACGCTCCACGCCATAGATATAAAGCGTTTGATTTTTCTCTTTTGCGTCCTTTAGAGCTTCAAGCCCCCACATTATGTCAGCTTCATAATCAAATTTTAAAATTTGCTCGCTATCGTAAATTTCTTCATTGTCGCGCTCTATTTTCGAGCCGGTTTGGGCTGAGAGCTTTGAGAGTAGTTCAAGCGCGATCTGCCAGTCGCCAACGCCGCTTGGAGTGCAGACTCGAACGATATATTTTCCATCTTCATAGTTTAGCTCAAAGCCACGAGCACTTTTCTCCCAAATTCCTGCGATCATCACGTCAGCACCAAGCTCATTTGCGCCTGGCTCTTCTTGTTTGCCATTAAAAAAGAAAAGTCCCCCGACAAGCCCTGAAATTTCACGCTCGCTTAGCGCCTTTTCATATCCGCCCAAAAGCTTCTTTTTATTTTTTACCTTAAATGTTACGCTCATAAATTCTCCTTTATCTAAATAGCAAAAGTATGCCGATGCCACAGACTATAACGGCGGTGCAAATTTCAAGTAGTCTTAGGTGTATTTGTAAAAATTTCTTTAGCATAGCTCCGCCAAGAGCATAGACGCTAAGCGAGCAAAACTCGATAAAAACGAGCGTAACCGTGATAGAGAGTATGCGCGGCAGGCTAAAAGGATCGTTTGCATCCAAAAAAGTCGGCAGCAAGGCGGAGAGAAAAATCCATGCCTTAGGATTTGAGATACAGACCACGGCGCCGTTTAAAAACATCTGCTTTTTGCTCGGCAGCTGCGAGACCTTCGTGATACTAAGCTGCCCCTTGCTAAAAAACAGCATAGCGCCCAGATACAGCAGATAAAGCCCCGCGATGACGTTTAAAACCTTAAACGCGAAACTATAATGCGCCAAAACGGCGCCCACTCCCAGCATACAGCAAATACCCACGAAGGCCAGAGAGGCGAGCTGCCCCGACATCATCGGCAGCGCGCGCACGTAGCCTAGGCTCATGCCGATACTCATCGCATAGGTCATGTTGATGCCTGGCATTAGCGAGATAGGAGCAAGCGTGGCGAAAAAGAGTAAGAAGTCCATAAAAAGCCTTGAAATTTAGCTAACAAATATAAAAATTTAAGCTATAAATCAGATCCAGCGATCAAATTTATAGTTTAAATTTAAAAGGCGGACTAAGCCGCCTCTTTTTTTAGTGAGTTAAGAAATACTCTTGAATTTTGGCTTTGTCGCTTGTTTTTGTAAGCGCAAGCATCAAAAGCACTCTAGCTTTTTGCGCGTTTAGGTTATCGCTTGTTAAAAAGCCGTATTTGCCGTCGTCTACTTCGCCGTTCATAGTCGTTTCGCCACTTCCTACACGTGAGTCACGAACTACCACTACGCCGGCTTTTGAAGCCTCGCCAAGTGCGTCAAGTACGCTAAAGTAAGGGTTGCCATTGCCAAGACCAGCACTGATGATGCCTTTTGCGCCGTTTTTAACAGCTATGTTTACAAAGTCAGGGTTGTCATTTGCATGAGAGTAAATGATATCAACTCTTGGAAGTTCTTTTACTCCCTCTAGATCAAATGCTGATTTTGCTGTGTGTTTTCTGATCGGATTCATATAGTATTTTACGTTACCATAAAAGACTGTGCCGATCTTACCGCTGTTTGGTGATTTAAATGTATCAACGCCTGTGGTGTTGGTCTTTGTCACTTCTCTAGCAGCGTGAATTTCGTCGTTCATAGTAACCACAACGCCCTTGCCTACGCTATCTTTGCTGATAGCTACGTTTACAGCGTTAAATAAATTTAATGGGCCGTCTGCGCTTAGTGAGCCACTATTTCTCATCGCACCTACAAGCACAACTGGTTTGTCGCTTTTAACGACCAAATTTAAAAAATACGCCGTCTCTTCCATAGTATCTGTGCCGTGAGTAACGACGATACCATCAGCCTTGCCACTATTTAGAAGTTCGTTTATTCTATTAGCAAGCTTAAGCCAAACTTCATTGTTCATATCTTGTGAGCCGATATTTGAAATTTGCTCGCCTTTTATTGTAGCGATCTTGTTGATATCTGGCACGGCTGCGATCAGTTTATCGACCGTAACAGTTCCAGAAGTATAGCTCGCATCAAGCGATCCTGAGCCGCTTCCCGCTATCGTTCCACCAGTGGCTAGAATGTAGATGGTTGGCTTTGCAACCGCTAAAGTAGCACCTAAAATCATGAGTAACACCGCCTTAAAGATTAAACGCATTTTAGCTCCTTTGCATTAAAATTTGCAAAGTCATTATAATGCCATTTATTTAAAAAAATTATTAACTTCTAAATTTTATATTTATTTAAAAAATTCTTATCAAAAACATATAAATTCCGGTTGAAATAACTATGCTAAGAAGGGTATTTTTAAATTTTAAATGCATCAAAATAGCTGTAAAAACTGCTGCTATCTCGCTTAAGCCGTATGGAGACTCGCTAAATTTCGTATCTTTTAAGCCGTAGCAGACCAAAACGACCATTATCATCATGCCCATATGCTTCTCAATGGCGTCTAAATAATGGTTTGACTTATGGTTTTTCAGAGCATAAAACGGCGTTGCCCTCGTTATAAAAGTAGCCAAGGCACTTAAGAGCACCGCCACAAAAAGAACCATCTCGTTTGAGCTTACACTTATCAAATTTTATCCTTGAACAAAAGCAAAAATACAAAACAAAGCGCCATTGAGCCAACAAGCACAAATTTAGCTGGAAATAGGCTCACTCCAAGCACGCCAAAAAATGTCGCCGCAAAGAGCACGCGGCAGTTTTTATCATTTTTAAACATTTCAATCACAATAACTATAAAAAGTGCTGTCAAGCTAAACTCAAGCCCTTTTGTATCAGCCTTTATAAGATCGCCAAGTATCGCACCAAGCAACGTTCCAGCCGCCCAGTAAGACCAAGAAAGGATATTTAGCCAAGTAAAGACAAAACTTCGATCACTTGCCTCTTTTAGTCCCGAATTTTTAAATATCGCAAAGGTCTCATCTGTTAGCAAAGCGATGTTTAAAAGCCTAAATTTGATCCTGCTATACTCTTTTAAAAGTGAAATTCCATAAAAAGTATGGCGTAAATTTACTAGATAGCTCACGATAAATACCTCAACGTAGCTCGTGCCAACGCTAAAGAGCGAGAGCATCATAAACTGCGCTGCTCCGCCGTATGCTAGCGTACTAAGTGCCACGGCGATAAATGCGCTAACGCCCATGCTCTTTGCCAGCACGCCAAATGCGACGCCAAGTGGGAAATAGCCCATAAAAATAGGAATAGATAGTTTAAAAACGTAGTTAAATGTCAAATTTTTACCTTCATAAAAAGCCGAAATGTTAGCAAAATTTGAAAAATTTAGAGTAAAAATAGAGTTAAATTTTATAAAATGATAGAAAATTTTTAGAGTTAAAAAATGAAAAAGGTAATTCTAATTTTATTTTGTATTTTATTTTCTTGGGGTAAAAATTTTGATGCCACTAAGCTTGAAAGTGAATGCGCTTTAAATAACGTAGAAAGTTGCACCGATCTTATATATATCTACTTTAATAAAAATGAGCACGATAAAATGGCAGCTATGGCAAACAAGGCTTGCGAGCTAGGCAATCCACATAGCTGCCTATTTTTAGGAAATATATATCTACAAAAAGACACCCTAGCACAAGAAAAAGAAGAAGGGCTTAGGCTTTATAATAAGGCTTGCGAACTAAAAAATGCATTTGCTTGCTATACCCTTGCACTTATCTATGAAACTGGAGATGCTGGTATATTGCAAGATAAAAATAGAGCAAAAAACTACTATAAAAAAACCTGCGAGCTTGATTTGGATGAAGCTTGCAGTACACTTAAAAATTTTTAATTAAGCAAAAGATGCTTTTACTCTTGCTTTGAAAAGCAGAAATTTTGGACGAAATATATCAAAGTGATAGCAGGATAAGAGAAAATTTTACAGGCAGTTACAAAGATGCCTTAAAAATTTATAATTCATCAAGCAACAATAGTACTGCCAAAAATTTTTAATTTAGCCCAAATTAATGAGTCTATTTTATCGAGTCCTTGCCTTTTGGCGTTTTATTTAAAAAGCAAAATACCTCAAGCATAAAAGAAAGCAGTATAAGCCCAACGATAGCTAGAGTTGCGTTCATACTACCTACCTTTTAAGCCCATTTACTATTTCAAGCATCGAATCACTCGTAGTTATCGCCTTTGAGTTTGCCTCGTATGCGCGCTGACCAGTGATAAGATCGGTCATCTCTTCAACCAACTGAACGTTACTCATCTCGACAAATCCTTGTCTGATCGTACCAAGTCCGTCAAGTCCTGCCACGCCTACCACAACATTACCGCTAGCGCTTGTTTCTAGGTAGTTGTTGTCGCCCATTGAGTGAAGGCCAGCCGGGTTTATGAAATTTGCTAGCTCGATCTGACCTATCTGAGCCATCTCTCTCTCACCTGCTTGGAGTACTGATACAGTGCCATCTGTGCCGATAGAAATTTGCGTCGCATTTGCAGGGACTGTGATCTGAGGGATGAGCTGATAGCCATCACTATTTACGATCGTGCCGTTTGCATCAAGCTTAAATGCGCCATTTCTAGTGTAGGCTGTCGTGCCATCAGGCAGCTGAATCTGAAAAAATCCATTGCCCGCTATTACCATATCTAGGTTGTTGCTAGTCTCTTTGAAATAGCCCTGAGAGAAAATTTTATTTATCGCCGTTGGACGCACACCAAGGCCCACTTCGATGCCTGTTGGGCTTGTGGTAGTCTGGCTTGTAGCCGTACCTGCATACTCCATGACTTGATACATAAGATCAGCAAATTCAGCCCTATTTTTCTTGTATCCATAAGTATTTACGTTTGCGATGTTGTGTGAGGTTACGTCTATCTGCGTCTGCTGGGCTATCATACCAGTGGCCGCAGTGTAAAGTGATCTCATCATAGTTTTATCCTTTTATTAAGCTTTTAGGGCTAGTTTTTGAACAGCATCTTGGTTAAGGTCGCTCATGTGGCTTGTCATAACCTTTTGATACATATCAACTAAGCGCTGGGTTTCTATTAGACCAACCATTTCTAAAACTGGATTTACATTTGACATCTGAGCATATCCTTGCATTACGCTATCAGCTTCTTCAAGCTCTGTGATGTCGTCAAAATTTCTACTCTCAAAGAGATTATCTCCGACCTTTTTAAGATCTCTTATCTCTCTTGGCTGAGCTATAAAAAATTTAGAAAATTGATTGTTATTTGAGTATAAATTTCCATTTTTATCGGCAGTTAGCACCTCACCTTGTGGCACTTGGATACCTCTTTGGCCAGGATTTTGTGCCTCGTAGCCGCTTGGCAAAACTTTATAGCCCTCTTTTGTAACGATGTAGCCGTCGCCATCAAGGCTAAAAGAGCCGCTTTTGCTAAGTTTTACGCCGTTTGGGGTATCAACTAAGAAAAACGCGTCATCTCTTTTTATCGCAAAGTCAAGCGTGTTTGAGCTGTATTTAAAGCCTCCAGCGCTAAAGTCGGTGTACTCTTCGCTCACTTGTGGTACGCGGTCAAGCGTTCTATTTAAAAATTTAGCTCCATCTTTTGTGTGATTTTTAAGAGGAAGCTCATCTTGCGTCTCTTTAAAAATTCTCGCAAAGTCACCGATAACTACATCATTTCGCTTATAGCCGATCGTATTTACATTTGCAAGGTTGTTTGAGATGATATTTAGTCTGTTAAACTGCGTTACCATGCCAGCAGTGGCTTGATAATAACCATTTTGCATAAATTTTCCTAATCAAATTTTGATTTTTATAGCTACTAAGCAATCATCGTTCCAACTTTGTTTTTATACACATTTACAAAATTTGGGTATAATCCACTTTCTTTTAAACAATACTTAATCACAATCATACGATTTGAAAGGAAATTTATGAGCGCCGCAAAAGACTCTTTTTCTCAAATAGAAGAGCTTTTCGCTGAAAATGCAAAAGGCTTTTTGACATACGAAAAATTAGTAAAATTATTAGACAAAGCTCCGACTGCTACGATAGTAAAAAAGATAGAACAACTAGCAAAAACAAATAAAGTCCAGCTCATCACATCTGCTGAGGCTGCAAAGCTTAGAAATTTAGCCGATGCTAAAAAACGCCAAGAAAATGCTCAAAAAAGTGATCAAGATATCGACGAGGATCTCGATCTTTCAGGCGAAAGTGACCTTTTAGAGTGGTCAAGGTCAGATAGTCCTGTCAGGATGTATCTAAGAGAGATGGGGCAGATCGCGCTTCTTACAAAAGATGAAGAGGTAGAGATTAGCAAAAGGATCGAGCTTGGCGAAGATATTATCATCGACGCATTTTGTTCTGTACCATTTTTGATCGATTTTATACTTGACTATAAAGAGCCACTTATCAACAGAGAACGCCGTGTAAAAGAGCTTTTTAAGAGCTTCGAAGACGAGAGCGAAAACGAAGAAAATGAAGACAGTGAAGACGATATAGACGAGGAAGATGAAGAGAACGAAGAAAACGAAGCTCCTAAAAAATCAGCTAAAAACGATAAACGCGCTGAAAAAGTTATAGAGAGCTTTAAGGCCCTTGAAAAGGCAAAAAAAGAGTGGCTAAAGACTGCAAACAAACAAGATAAAGTTGAGAGCGACGACACAGCTTCAAAGATGACTCTCGCATTTAAAAAGAAAATTTTAAAAGAGAAGCTAATGGACCTTGGCCCAACAAGCAAGTTGATTAGTGAGATCGTAAAATCAATGGAAACAGCTCTAAAAAGCGACGATGAATTTGATAGAGAGCTAAAACGTTTGGAGTATCGCTTGCCAATGTTTAGCGACGAGCTTAAGAAAAATCACAAAAGCATACTAAAAGATATCATTAAGCTTAGTAAAGAAGAGATCGCAGCTCGCGTGCCAGAAGCTACAATGGTCTCAACTTATGTCGAGATCAAAAAGCTATTTACTACAAAAGAGGCGAGCAAGCAAGGCTTTGATCTTGAGCCAACAAGGCTAAAAGAAATTTTAGAGCAGATCAAACGTGGAAAGAAAATTTCTGACGAAGCAAAAGCTAGAATGGCCAAGTCAAACCTCCGTCTAGTTGTAAGTATCGCAAAACGCTATACAAACAGAGGCTTGCCATTTTTAGATCTTATACAAGAGGGCAACATCGGACTTATGAAGGCGGTTGATAAATTTGAATATAGAAAAGGCTATAAATTTTCAACCTACGCCACATGGTGGATCCGACAGGCTATTTCGCGTGCGATCGCCGATCAAGCAAGGACGATTAGGATACCTATCCACATGATAGAGACGATAAATCGTATCAACAAAATAAACCGCAAATACCTCCAAGAAGAGGGAAAAGAGCCTGATGTAAGCGTTATCGCAAAAGAGGTTGGGCTAAGCGTTGATAAGGTAAAACAAGTCATCAAAATAACAAAAGAACCTATCAGCCTCGAAGCTCCAATCGCAAATGAAGAAGACGGTAAATTTGGAGATTTTGTTGAGGATAAAAGCTCACTTTCTCCGATAGAGCAAATTTTAAAAAGTGACCTTAGAGAGCAAATTGACGATGTACTTTCGCAGCTAAATGAGCGTGAAAAAGCAGTCATTTCGATGAGATTTGGCTTGCTTGAAGATGAGAGTGACCGTACACTTGAAGAGATCGGCAAGGCACTAAACGTCACTCGTGAGCGTGTCCGCCAAATAGAAAGCTCAGCTATCAAAAACTAAAACACCCAAAAGTCGGTAGAAAACTTAAAAACTACATTGAGGGCTAAAAGCCCTTTTTTCTTTTGCGTGTTTTCTTTAAAATTTTTCTCTTTAGCTTTCTAAAATTTAAATTTGACAATTTTTAGCAATAAAAATTTTACTAGCAACCTACATTGATTTTATTATTGAAAGGCTGGATTCAGCCCTCATTTAGCCATTAGATCGGCCCAAAATAAAAATACAAAGAACCTAATATTTTTTTAAAGAATAAAATTAGATAAAAAGAATTTACCGGCGCAAGACCGGTAAAAATTTATTCAGCTAGAAGTTTATCTAGTTTTGCAGCCAAACTCGTAGTATCATGAGCTTTAGCTAAGCTCGCAGCATGAAGTCTTAAATTTGCTTGTAAATTTTCTTCCAAGCTCTTTGCGATATCACTACTATCAAGGTTCTCTACACTATTAGCATTTGCCACACTTCTTGCGGCTAGAACATTTATACCTCTAAATACAGCATTTTGTGTTGATCCGATCTCTGAGCGAAGTGAATTTATATTTTTTAAAATTTCACCTGTATTTGAGCCGTCATCTTTGACATTTAAAAGAGCATTTGTGCCCAAATTTATATTTTTTGTACTCTCGCCTGTAAAAAATCCAAGCTCAGCATCAAATACATTTTTGCCGTTAAATTTAGCCTCTTTTACGCTATCATTCATAGCATTTCTTAGTGCGTTGATTTCGCCCTTTATGCCTTTTTGTTCATTTGCTGAAAGAGTAGGATTTGTAAGCTTACTTGAAAGCTCGCCTATTCTATCCGTACTTTTACTTAAATTTAAAAGCGTTGAATCAGCGATTTGAAGCATACCGATCATATCGTTTGCATTTGCCAAACCTTCGTTCAAGACATTTGTTTGTGAAAGCAAACTCTCTGCGATTTGTAAATTTGCACCTGAAGCTTTGATCTCGCTGTTTGCAGAGATAGCATTTAGTGCTTTCTTCTCGCTATTTTTTGCCTGATCTAAATAATAGTTTCCTGAAGCCTGGTTTGCAGTATAAGTTCCTAACTTCATAACAACTCCTTTTTAATAATTCGCTATGGATTCTACTATAAATTCTATAAAAAGTTGCAAAATCTCTATAAAATCCATTTTTCTTTACTCTTCTAGCCTCACTGCAACTGATTTTTTATGAGCAGTTAGCCCCTCAGCTTCAGCTAGCTGGATGCATGATTTGCCAAGATGCATGATACCTTTTCTACTCACCGAAATTATCGAACTTCGCTTCATGAAATTTTCAACTCCAAGCGGTGAATAAAATCTCGCACTTCCGCCAGTTGGCAATGTGTGATTTGGTCCAGCGATATAATCCCCCATCGCTTCAGGCGTAAAGTGTCCAAAAAATATAGCGCCCGCATGAGTCACATCATCAATATAACTTAAAGCATCGTTTGTAGCGATCTCTAGGTGCTCAACAGCAAGCTCATTCATGAGAGCAAAACACTCTTTTAAATCTTTTGCCACTATTATTGCAGCTTTATTTCTTATGCTTGCACTTGCGATTGGCTCACGTTTTAGTGTCTTTAGCTCATCTTCGATGTGTCTTTGTACTGCCCTTGCGAAAGCTTCTACTGGCGTTATCAAAAAGGCACTTGCGATCTCGTCGTGCTCAGCTTGAGAGAGCATATCGATAGCTATGTGGCGAGGATCGGCACTATCATCAGCGATCACGCCTATCTCGCTTGGACCAGCGATCATATCGATATTTACGTCGCCATAAACTAGCTTTTTAGCAGTCGCTACGTAGATATTGCCAGGTCCTGTGATGACATCTACTTTTGGTACCGTTGCAGTTCCGTATGCCATCGCTGCGATCGCGCTTGCACCGCCTATTTTAAAGGCTGTCTTTATGCCACAAAGGTGCATTGCAGCAAGAAGTAAGGTATTTACCTTGCCATTTGGTGCTGGGGTGCAAACTATGATCTCTTTTACGCCGGCTACGATCGCTGGGATCGCATTCATAAGAAGCGAGCTAGGATAAGCCGCTTTGCCACCTGGGATATAAAGGCCTGCACGATCAACCGCTGTGTATTTTGCACCTAGCAAGATGTCATGCTCATCTTTATATGTCCAGTCACTTGGCTTTGTGCGTTCATGATAGCTTTTTATCCTATCGTGAGCTAAATTTAAAGCTACTCTTAGGGCGTTATCTAGCGAATTATAGGCAGCCTCCATCTCTTTAACGTCGATTATTATGTCGTTTTTACTTGTAACGCTAAATTTATCAAATTTTGTTATCTGGGCAAAAAGTGCACTATCACCATCATTTCTTATCTCATCTATTATGCCTGCAACCACTGGCATTACGGCGCTCATATCATTATCACTTCGTTTAACCAGCTGTAAAAATTTACTCTCAAAATCAGCGTCGCTACTATGAAAAAATTTCATCCATGCTCCTTTAATTTTAATTTTCTCTCGTATCTTTGTCTTTGTGTAATGTTACCTAAAATTCCGCCCTGGTGAATGTATAAAATTTGATCCCCAGGCTTATCTAAATTTGCAAAAAGCGTAATAAAGCCAACAGGGTCATAAATAAGGTCAAATTCCACGCCACTTTTGCAAACCTCTAACCAAATTTCATAAAGCTCTGGGTATAAATTCCCAAAATGATACTTCTTTGGGGGATTTAAAATTTGCACTTTGCTATTTTTGTCTAGCTCATAAATTTGCTTTTTTAGATAGTCACCATCCCCTACACAAGGGGCGGTAAAGACTCTAAAATCGGTGTGCTTTGCTAGGTAGCAAGCACTAGTGCCTGTACCAGAAGGCAAGAAAATATCAGGCCTTATACCACTTTTTTTACTCCACTCATTTATCTCGCGTGCTTGTGTGATAAAGCCAAGCTCGGCCTCACTCTGCGCCACACCCTCATTTATAAAGAGCGCATTTTGGCTCTTTGCCAGCTCTTTAGCAAATTTCTCGCGTTCCTCTTTTACAAAAATTTCCATGCCATTTTCAAGTGCAAATTTGAAATTTCCAACCGGATTTTGCTTTAAATTTGAGTTTAGATGAGAGACGATGTAGTAAAATTTAAGCCCCTTTAGCTTGGCAAAAAGACTTAGGCTATACATCGCATTTGACTGGCTTGAGCCGTGAGATACGATGGCTTTGATGCCGCCAAGATCAGCCTTTAGAAAGTACTCCAGCTTTCTTGCTTTGTTACCGTTAAACTTGCCTAGCAGATCATCTCTTAAAAGCCAAAACTCTCGCCCCCTAAGAACAACCTGCTCAATCACCCTTAAACTCCAAAAATTTCTCTATCTCGTTGATAGCCTCTTTGTTTGAGAGTGAAAATTTGATCTCGATACGCCTTGAAGCGTCCTTATCTTCGGCTCCGTCCTTAAAAACTAGCTCGTTGTAGCTTCGACCACTTGCCACGAGCAACTTTCTAAGGCGAACGTCATCACTAAATGAGTTTATAAACTCCATCACCGCGTAAGCTCTTTTTTGCGAAAGCTCTAAATTATAAATATAGCTTCCATCGCTATCTGTAAAGCCTTCGATTATTATCTGATCGATGTTTGAGGCGATCTCTTTATCGTTTAAAAGCACGTCAAAATACTTACTAAGCGTCGCCTTTAGCTCCTCTTTGACCTCTTCTTTTAAGACTGCACTTCCTTTATCAAAAAGTACTGAGGAGCTAAGCTTTAGCGCGCCTGAGTTTGGATCGATCTCGATGCTTGAGCCTAGCCTATCTTTTAAGGCTGAGATCACTTTTACTCTGATACCGGTTAAATTTTTCACTCTGTCACGAGTGACGTTTAGATCTCTTAAAAGCTCGTCATATCTAGCTTCTCTTTGGCTTACTTGCTCAAGCAAAAAGGCAATCTTGGCTAAATTTTTCTCACTGCTTTCGTTTGCGTCACTAAGTGCTCTATCTTTTGATAAAATTTCATCATTTAGCACGATCATCTTTTGATTTAGATCAAAAATACTGGCATTTAGCTCTTTTATGCTCGCATTTGCGTCCTTGTTTTCCTCTATGAGCTGGGCTAGTTTTTCTTTTAGAGCGTCTATTTGGATAACAAAAATTTCATTTGATTTTTTCAAATTTATATTTTCGTCGCTTATCTTTGAAAGCTCGCTTTTAGGGCGTCATTTAGCTCTTCGAGTGTAAAATTTCTGCCCTGGGCGTCTTTTAAATTTGCTAAAGCTGCGATGATAACTTGCTCTTTATTTTCAAGGGTGTTTTGAGTTAGGACGTATTTTACGACGACAGCGCCGATAAGTAGCATAAAAACAAAGAGCAGACCTGCCATCAAGTCCGCGTACGAAACCCAAAAGCTTGATTGATCTTCATTATTTTTGTTTATTTTCATTGCACTAGATTTTCGATTTTTTCTATTACAGAATTCGCTTCTTTATCGATCTCGTCTATGTTCTTCTTAAGCTCAGCGATGAGGCTCTCACGCTCTTTTTCACGCTCCAAGCTCCTGCCCTCTTGCTCATACGCGGCTTTAAATATCGTCGCACTCTCCACGAGCGAGGCTCTAAATTCCTTTAGTGCGTCATTTTGTTCTTTCATGAGCGAGTAAGAAAATTCCCTTAAAACCTTGTCAAAGCTCTTTATGGTCTGCTCAAATTTAAGCTGGCTCTCTTTTGTGGCGTTTAAATTTCTACTAAAAATTTCACCAAGCTTTGCATGCTCAGTTAAAATTTTAACCTCCATATCTTTAAAGGCATTAGAAAATGCGCCAACTGCCTTTAATATATCGGAGTGGATTTTTACAAATTCATCTTGTTTTAGCCCAGATTCATTTAGCATTTTTAAATTTGCGCTAAGCTCTGCCTTGCTTTGATTGATGATATTTTTTTCAACCTCACAAAGCTCTTTTAGGCTGTTAAATTTCTCATTTGTCTGCTCGCTTAGCTCTTTTACAAATTTATCATCAAGCACCATTTTAAAGGCGTCGTGGCTATCTTTAAAGTAGCCTACACTTGCTTTCATAAAATTTGCATTTAGCTCATTTTCCTGCCAGAAAAACTCACGACTTAGTTCTTTTTGCTCGCTGTAAAATTTCTCAAATTTACTAACGCCTATCTTTTCAAAAAACATCCACCAAAGCGCTAAAAATATGCCATAAATCGATACATAAAACGCCGTAGCCACGCCATTTAATAATATAGCGATCTCTTTTTCAAGACCATCTGTAGTATTTGAGCTAAACTCTGGCATGGAGATAGCAATACTGATAAATGTACCCAAAATTCCAAGCATAGGAAAGACTGCTTGGCCGATATTTGCTAGGTTGTCATTTCTAAAATTTCTTGTATAACTCTCGAAAAAATCTTCAAATTTAGCGTTTGCCTTTTTGACGCTTGAAATTTCAAAAAGGTGAGCGATGATAAATTCTTTTAGCCTTATCTTGTAGTTTTTGGCATTTGCTAAAAAATTTGAGTAAGCGACCAAGGCGCTGTGGCGTGAAAATATAAAAGCGACAAAGAGTATAACGCCCATCATTACGATGGTGTGAAGCTTCATCTGAAAATTTATAACGCCAAGATAGGCTAGTATCGCCAAGATGTAGATAGCTAAAGGGATAAAGATAACTTTAAAAAAGACAAAGAAAGAGTGAGCTTGGCGCTCTTTTGGTACGCTTAGCTCACTAAAATCATTTTGATTTTGCATAGGATTAGTTCCTATTTAGGCAGTTTAAGTCGCTAAAAGCAGTCTGAAGACGCTTAACCATGCTCTCCTCGCCACTTCTTAGCCATTTCCTTGGATCGTAGTATTTTTTATTTGGCTTATCATCGCCCTCTGGGTTGCCGATCTGACCTTGTAAGTATGCTCTATTTTTGGCCTCATACTCACGCACGCCGTCCCAGAAAGCCCACTGCGTATCGGTGTCAATGTTCATCTTGATAACGCCGTAGCTCACAGCATTTTTGATATCTTTTAGCTCGCTACCACTACCGCCATGAAATACAAAATTTACTGGCTTGTCGCTTTTTGTATTAAATTTCTTAGCGACATAGGCTTGTGAGTTTTTAAGAATTTCTGGTCTTAGCACGACATTACCCGGTTTATAAACGCCGTGAACGTTGCCAAAACTAGCTGCGATGCTAAATTTATCGCTTATCTTACTTAGTCTTTCATAAGCAAGCGCGACATCTTCTGGCTGAGTGTAAAGAAGCGCGTTATCAACGCTTGTGTTATCTACGCCATCTTCTTCGCCGCCGGTTACGCCTAGCTCGATCTCTAGGCTGATGCCAAGCTCGCTAAGCTCTTTTAGATACTTCTCGCACGTGCTTAAATTTTCATTGAGACTCTCTTCGCTAAGATCAAGCATGTGAGAGCTAAAAAGTGGCACGCCGTGAGTTTTTTTATACTCATGACTTGCTTTTACTAGCTCATCTATCCAAGGCAAAAGCTTTCTAGCAGCATGGTCAGTGTGTAAAATGACTGGTACACCATAAGCCTTGGCTAGCAAATGAACATGCTTTGCTCCAGCGATCGCACCAAGAACGGCTGCGTTTTCGCAGGCTTTACCAGCGTAAAAACCTGCACCGCCATTACTAAACTGAACGATAACAGGCGAGTTAGCAACCTTTGCTGCTTCTAAAACGGCATTAACAGAGTCACTTCCCACGACATTTACAGCAGGTATCGCAAAGCCTTGCTCTTTGGCGTAAGCATAAAGTTTTGTTACATCATCTCCGCTTAAAACTCCAGCATTTACAATATCTAAAACGCCCATTTTATCCTCCAAATTTTATTTGTATTCTATCTTTGCTTTTTGGCGTAGAGCTTCACTTTTTTGTCTAACAGCAGCTTGGAATTTCTCCATTTTTACAGCTTGCTCGATCTCTGGTTTTGCTTGTTCAAAGCTTACAGTGCCAGCAGCTTTGCCATCTTCTTTTAAGATAACATGGTAGCCAAACTGAGTTTTGACTGGCTTAGTTGAAACTGTGCCATTAGCCATCGAAAATGCTGCGTCTGCAAAAGGTTTTACCATTTGGCTTTGACCAAACCAGCCAAGCGCACCACCATGTGCTGCTGAGCCTTTGTCGATTGATTTTTGACTTGCTAGCTCTGCAAATTTCTTAGTTAGCGCCTCACCTTTTAAATTTTTAAGTTGAGCGATGATGTCGTTTGCTGTTTTTTCATCTTCAACTAGGATATGCCTTGCTTTTGCTTGAGCTGGCTCGTTCATACTTGCTTTGTTTTTATTGTAAAAATCTTTTAGTTCGTTATCACTTACTTTTATGCCGTCAAAAAGCTTTCTCATATAAAGCTCAACCGCGATGCCTTCTTGCGCTGCTTTTACAGCTTTGATGTACTCTACATCTTTTTCGATACCGCTTGACTTAGCATCTTTTAAAAGAAGTTTTCTATTTATTAGATCGTCAATTATACGTTTTTTCTCATTTGGTTGAAGCTTGCTAGCGTCAAATCCTGGCATGGCTGCTGATAAAAGGCTTGAAATATCGCTATCGCTTATAGCATCACCATCAACTGTTGCAACTACTGCTGCATTTAGAGTGACAGCTGCAGCTAAACTTAAAACTGCTGGAAACAAAAATTTTTTCATATAAATCCTTTAAAAAATTGATTTTATGGGCAAGATTATATCAAATAAAGCGATAACTTTTCATTTAACTTAAGAAAATAAGGTAAAATACGAAAATGAGAACAAAAAAAGATATTTTAGAGATAAAAAGAAGACTACTAGAAGAGTTTAAAGACGCCAAAAGCGAGCTTAAATTTAGAAATTTATATGAGCTACTTGTCTGTGTCATGCTTTCAGCTCAGTGCACTGATAAAAGAGTAAATTTAATAACTCCAGCTTTATTTGAAGCATATAAAGATGTCTATGAGCTAGCTAGCGCAAATTTAGCGAGTCTAAAACTCATGATAAACTCGTGTAGCTTTTTTAATAACAAGGCGGTAAATTTAATCAAAATGGCAAACAGCGTGGTTGAGCTTTATAACGGAGAAATTCCACTTGATGAAGAGAAGCTAAAAGCTCTTGCTGGAGTTGGGCAAAAGACCGCTCATGTCGTGCTTTTAGAAGCTACAAACGCAAATGTAATGGCTGTTGATACGCATGTTTTTAGAGTATCTCATAGACTTGATCTTAGCCATGCAAAAACGCCAGAAGTCACTGAAGCTGATCTTAGCCATGCCTTTAAAACAGATCTTGGTAAGCTTCATCAAGCCATGGTGCTCTTTGGACGTTATACCTGTAAAGCCAAAAAGCCACTTTGCCATGAGTGTATCTTAAATGATCTTTGTAACAGCAAGGACAAGATTATTTAATTTTTTCAAGCTTTGCTAGAAAATTTTTAGCATCTATAAAGCCGATAGTTCTAAGAAATTTTAGCTCATCGCCACCATTAAATAGCAAGAGTGCAGGTGGATCAATAAGCCCAAAATTTCTTAGCATCTCATCATTTTGTGGTCCACCATTTGTTACATCGATACGAATAAGTGCAAAATTTGCCAAAGCATTCATAACATCACCATCTTTAAAAGTGATCTTTTCTATCTCTTTGCAGCTTACACACCAATCAGCATAAAAATCTACTAGAACGGGCTTGTTTGAGTTTTTTATTATCTCATTTAGTTCATCTAAATTTTTAACGGAATTAAATTTTAACGCACTATCACTTTTTGCCAAATTTAGTCCAGAAAGCGGAGAAAAAGCCTCCTTTGAGCCTAAAAATGAACCAACTATTAGCATAACTGAATATATAAAAACTAGGATAAAAAACGCTTTTTTAAACTTAGTCCAGCTTTGCTCTGCTACTTCAAATGCCCCAAAATAAACTGCCATAAAAACGCCTATAATGCCATATCCTAATAGCTCAAAAAATTCTCCGAGCACACGTGCAAGGATCCAAATCGCCATTATGAGCATCAAAAAACCAAAGAATTTTTTCACTTCATCCATCCAACTACCAGGTTTTGGCAAGAGCTTTCCAGAGCTTAGCCCGATAATAAGTAGCGGCACGCCCATGCCAAGCCCCATGGCAAAAAGCATAATGCCACCATAAAAGACATTTCCACTTTGGGCAATATAAAGAAGCGCACCAGCTAATGGTGCTGCTACGCAAGGTGATACGATGAGAGCTGAGGCAAAACCCATAATAAAAATTCCAACATAGCCTGAACTATTTTGCGATTTTTTACTTATTAAATTTTCAAATTTTGCTGGCAATTTTATATCATAAAATCCAAACATACTAAAGCTTAAAATGATAAAAATGGCTGCAAAAGCGCCAAGCACATAGATATTTTGCAAAGCTCCTGCGATGCCAAAGCCAAGTAGGCTAGCTGCAACTCCAGCTAGTGCGTAAGCCAGGCTCATCGCGACAACATAGATAAATGATAATAAAAAGCCTTTTTTTGCATTTAAATTAGCACCCTTTGAGACGATTATGCTTGAAAGTATCGGTATCATCGGAAAGACGCAAGGTGTTAGTGAAAGCAAGAGACCATAACCAAAAAAAGTAAGAAGTGAGATAAAGAAATTTTTATCTCCAAGCCCATTTGCAATATCTTGCTCGCTAGAAAATTCTTCAGCAAAGCTGTCGGCATCGTTTTTTTGCTCTTTTTTAAAAGTGGCTATGCTAAATTTTCCAGCTTGGTCAGTTATCTCATAAATTTTACTTTGTGGACGGTAGCAAATGCCGTTTTTAGCACAGCCTTGATAGTTAATGTCAAGTATTGCTTTGCCATTTGAAAGATTTTCTTTTACTAAATTTAATGGGATAAAAATCGAAAAATCTTTTGGATAAATTTCATATTCTCCCGTATTTTCACTACTTGGCAAATTTAATAGCTCATTTATCTTTTTGCCAGCTAGCTTAATCTCAAAACTCTCTTTATAAAGATAGATATTTTCACCAAAGTTAAACTTCACTTCAACATTTTGACTATCAACGCTTGGAGTTAAAACAAAGGCTTTGCTAACATCTAAAACCTCGGCAAAAAGCGAGCCTGCAAATAAAATAATCGAAAAAAGAAATTTTAAAAACATACTAATCCTTGCTAAATTAAAAAAGATGATTTTAGTCTAAATTCTTAAATTTATTCTATTTTATTGTAAAATCGTGAAAATATGTGAAATTTTAAAGGAGCAAAGATGTCAAAAGACAAAAAATACCAAAAAAGCGAGAAACTTGGCTACGAGGAAGAGCTTAGACTGCTTCAAATTGAACTTTTAAAATTTCAAAATTACGTAAAAGAAAAAGGCCTTAGAGTACTTATGTTAATGGAAGGGCGCGACGCAGCCGGTAAAGGCGGAACGATAAAACGCTTAACCGAGCATCTAAATCCAAGAGGTTGCCGTATAGTAGCGCTTGCTAAGCCAAGTGATGTCGAAAAAACGCAGTGGTATTTTCAAAGATATGTGACTCATCTACCAAGTGCTGGAGAGATCGTGATCTTTGATAGAAGTTGGTACAATAGAGCTGGCGTTGAGCCAGTGATGGGCTTTTGCACGCAAGAAGAGCATAAAGAATTTTTACGTGAAGTGCCAAAATTTGAAGAGATGATCATAAACTCCGGCATAATTTTCTTTAAAATTTATCTTTCAATCACAAAAGATGAGCAGAAAAAACGCTTCAAAGAGAGACAAAATGATCCGCTAAAGCAGTTTAAAATTTCACCCGTTGATCAAAAAGCGCAAGAACTTTGGGATCAATACTCTATCGCTAAATATTCTATGCTTCTTGCCTCTCACAATAGCATTTCACCATGGGTCATCGTCTCAAGCGATAACAAAAAAGAAGCTAGGCTAAATGTCTTTAAATTTATCCTAAGTCACGTTGAATATCCAAAAAAGATAAATGACTACTTGGAATTTGACAAAAACGTCGTGAGAGACGGAAGCGAAGAGATAAAACGCATAGAAGAAGGGCTAAATAAAGATAAGTTAAAGAGTATCGATTAGAGAATTTTTAACTTCTAGCTGGCGATTTGCTTAGATTTGCTAGCTAAATTTTTAAGCCCACCACATTACTTTTGTCAAAACGACCATTATTAGGCAAAGCACTAGAGCTATTAAATGTGAAAATTTACCAAATGGATCAGGCTTTTTTAAAAGAACGACATTAAAAACAGATACAAAAGTTACAAGGCACATTACGAGTAAAACAAAAATTTTTACAAGCAGTAGCTTTTGAAAGTTGCTTTGCCACCAGCCAAGCTCGCCTCCAAAATAGTCTTTTGCCATATAAGCGCCACTTATTAAAAGCAATAAAAATGCCGTGCCAAAAACCTTTGCACTACCTTTTGTATAGGCTTTTTTAACTATTTCAAGGGTTTTAGCATCAACCGTTTTTTTAGCAAATGGATATATGCAAACATCGAAAAATACGTATCCTATAAATACAATGGCACAGATTAAATGAGTAATCAAAAAAAATAAATACATTTTTCGCCTTTTTGCTTGGCATTATATAAATTTTAACTATTTAAACTGCTTATTTTGAATCAATTTTAAGAATTTATGAAGATAAATTTACAAAAGAGCAAGGCAAGTGCCCTGCTCTAGGAGTTTTACTCGACTTCAGCGTCTATAACGTCGTCGTCTTTTTTATTATTTCCGCCGTTTGCTCCAGCGTTTTCATCCTTTTTATACATAGCTTCTGCTAGTTTGTGGCTAGCTTTGCTTAGGGCTTCTACTTTAGCATCGATTTGCTCTTTTGAAGAATTTTCATCTTTTAAGACCTCTTTTAGATCGTTTAGTGCAGCTTCGATGTTACTTCTATCTTCAGCTGGGACTTTCTCGCCAAGCTCACTCATGCTCTTTTCGGTTTGATGAACTAGTGCGTCAGCTTGGTTTCTAGCTTCAACTGCGTCTTTGCGTTTTTTGTCCTCTTCTTTATGAAGCTCAGCATCTTTTACCATGTTGTTTATCTCTTCTTCGCTTAAGCCGCTTGATCCAGAGATGGTGATATTTTGGGCTTTACCAGTTGCTTTATCTTTTGCTGAAACGGTTAAAATTCCGTTTGCGTCAATGTCAAACTCAACTTCTATTTGAGGAACACCTCTTGGAGCTGCTGGAATGCCTTCGAGGTTGAAATTTCCAAGTGATTTATTATCCCTTGCAAACTCACGCTCGCCTTGTAAAACCATGATGGTAACGGCACTTTGATTATCTTCAGCAGTCGAGAAGACTTGACTTTTCTTAGTTGGTATAGTTGTACCTTTTTCGATGATCTTGGTCATCACACCACCAAGTGTTTCGATACCAAGGCTAAGTGGAGTAACGTCAAGAAGTAGTACATCCTTAACGTCACCTTTTATAACCGCACCTTGTATAGCAGCACCGATAGCTACGACCTCATCTGGATTAACACTCTTATTTAGCTCTTTGCCAAAAGCTTTTTTAACCTCTTCTTGAACAAGTGGCACACGAGTTGAACCACCAACCATTACGACCTCTTTGATGTCGCTTTTATTTAAACCAGCGTCTTTTGTTACCTCGTTTATCTTAGTGATAGTCTCGCCTACAAGTGAGTCGATCATACCTTCAAATTTAGCGCGAGTTAGCTTTTTGACAAGGTGTTTTGGACCAGTCGCGTCAGCTGTGATAAATGGTAAATTTATCTCAGTCTCTTGAGCTGAGCTTAGCTCTTTTTTAGCATTTTCGGCTGCTTCTTTTAAGCGTTGAAGCGCCATGATATCGCCTTTTAGATCGATACCATTTTCGTTTTTAAACTCGCTTACTAGCCAGTCGATTATCTTGTTATCAAAGTCATCGCCGCCCAAGAATGCGTTACCGCCGGTTGCCAAAACTTCGACGATATTATCACCAGTCTCTAGCACTGTAACGTCAAATGTACCACCACCTAGGTCGTAAACTAAAATTTTCTCAGCCTCTTTTTTATCAAGACCATAAGCAAGTGCTGCAGCTGTTGGCTCGTTGATGATGCGAAGTACGTTTAGTCCTGCGATCGTTCCAGCCTCTTTTGTAGCCTTTCTTTGGCTATCGTTAAAGTAAGCTGGCACAGTGATAACCGCGTCTGTCACGCTCTCACCAAGATATGCTTCAGCGTCTTCTTTTAGTTTGATAAGAATTTTTGCTGAAATTTCTTGCGGAGTATAGACCTTACCAGCGATCTCAACCGCGCAAGCGCCGTTTCTATCTACAACGTGATATGGCAAGCGAGCCTTTGCCTCTTCAGCATTTTTTTCATTGCTCATCAAACCCATGATACGTTTGATAGAATATATCGTTTTTTCAGGGTTTGTAACTGCTTGACGTTTTGCAACGTCACCTACTAGAATTTCACCCTTGTCTGTGAAAGCAACAACTGATGGAGTTGTATTTTTACCCTCTTTGTTTGGGATAACTTTGCTCTCGCCACGCTCAAAAACACTCACACAAGAGTTTGTTGTACCTAAGTCTATACCTATAACTTTTGACATATTTTTCCTTTTTATTAGATTTTATTTTTATAAATTTAGTTTGCCACGCTGACCATAGCTGGGCGCAAAACCCTACCATTTATCATATAGCCTTTTTGCAAAGCTTGCACGATTTGACCACTCTGCTTCTCTTCGCTATCGACCCTTAAAACAGCATTATGCACGCTTGGATCAAACTCAGTATCAGTTGGTATCTCACTTACGCCATGCTTTTCAAAGCATTTTTTAAACTGATTTATAGTTATCAAAATACCCTCTTTGATCTTTTTAGCAAATTCATCATCCTCTGGATCAAAATTTGCAGCGATCTCAAGAGCATCGATGGCTGGTAACAAATCCCTAGCAAATTTCTCATTTGCATAGTTTGCAACATCCGTTTTCTCTTTTTCATAACGCTTTTTGATATTTTCAAACTCAGCATTTGCTCTATAATATTTATCAGTTATCTCCCCGAGCTCTTTTTCAAGTTTTTCAACCTTTGAAATATCGCCAAGTGCGTCCAAATTTACACTATCATTAGCTAGTTCTTGCACAGGCTCAACCTCAGGTAGGTTTTGCTCTTTTACCTCTTCGCTCACGCAGCCTCCTTTATTAGATTTATAAATTTCACATAGTCAGTATAAATACTGCCAGCACAGATCATCTGTGCTTCGTTGCCAAGATAGTTTGTACTAAATTTAAGTCCCATAAAATTTTCATCAAACATAGGAGAAAATGTAAGTTTTTCATCCATTTGTAAGCTAAAACTTGGGTCAAAAACCATCTTAAAGCGTCTATCCTTAAACATATCAAAGGCTAAAATTTCATTTTCTTGGAAGTAAATTTTAGTCCTTTTAAGCTCTCTTATTTTGCTTTTTAGTTCGCTTAAACCAACTTGAGAGCAGATAAGCTCAAGCTTGTTTAAACTAACTCCAGCAAGATTACTTAAAAATTTATACATTCTAGCATCAAATTTAATAACGATCTCATCTTCACCAAAATTTAAGATCATATATCTATTATTTAAATTTAAAATTTCTAGCAATTCATTATCGATTGTGCCAAAAATCATACAATAAAGCTCAAATTCATCACATAACTTTTTCAATCCTTCGGCATCATTTATCTCTAAATTTATATCACTTATAGCAAAAATTTCACTCCAATATCTTCTCATCGCAGCGATTGTTGGTATCCGACCGCCACTAATGTGAAGCTTTGTGATCTCACCTTCATCTGAAAGTTTTTTAAAATAAACGCGTATCGTAGAAGCCGGAATAGCCGCGCTCATACGAGAGCCAAGCTCATTTGAACCAATAGGCATATTATCCTGCAAATAAGCCTCAATGATAGAATTTAGTATCAAATCACGTTTATTTGTTTTACTCATTTTTAGCACTCTTTCTTTTTAATTGCTAAGCGGATTATACAACTTTAGTTTGTCAATGTCAAGTATTTAAGTTAAAATAATTTATTTATGTATCTTTAGTCTGTATAACTAAGCTTATTTAATATTAATTGTATAAGCCTTTCCGAAAATAAAATTACAAAAAATAATTAAACAAACTTAAAAGTCTTTTATATTACCTCTATGTTCTAATATTTTTATACGTTTTTACGTATTAATATAATATTTTATAGTATAATATATAATATATTTTAATTTATTTATACGTATTACTATTATTTATATATTATTTTATGTATATTTAATAAAATAATCCGTATAATACTTTAATGATTGAAACAAGTGATATATTTAATTTGCTTCACAATGCAGTTGAGGCGAAAAATATCGGTAAGAAAATTTCACAAGCAAAAATGGCAGAAGAGCTTGGTGTACCAATGAGAACATACCAGGACTGGAGACTTGGAAACTCAAAGCCGCAAGCTGCTGCTGCAGTTTGCAAACTTCTTTGTGAGCTTGACGACGATGAAATATTATTTGTTATCAATAAGATGAGAAAGTTGTTAGGAAAATAGATGGAAAATTTGACACAAAAAGAGAGAATCGACCTTGAGAGCGTGTTCGCAGCTATCTGCACTAAAAAAGAGCCTAAATTTTTAGGTTTCTATAAAGACTTTTACTCGAGTACAATTTTAAAATTTTACGTAGTTAAAGACAGAATTAAAAAAATAAAAATCAAGAAAAATTAGTTTTATATTATTTGAGTAGAAAAATATTTTTTTGCTGCATTTAAAGATTAATAATTTAGATAAATTCTCCTTAAATATTGACTTTATTTAAAGAGAATTTGCCGACTTATTTCTTACCAAATTTAGCTAACGCTCTTTGGTAGTCCTCTTCACTATCGATGCCGATACTTTGGCTCTCAACCTCTAGCATTGCTATCTTTTTACCATTTTCTAGGGCGCGTAGCTGCTCAAGCTTTTCGGTATTTTCAAGGCTTGAAACAGCAAGAGTGCAAAACTCTTTTAGGCTCTTTACGCTGTATCCGTAAATGCCAAGGTGAGCCTTATAACTTTTACACTCGCTTCTGTTAAATGGTATCCTTGATCTTGAAAAGTAAAGCGCATAGCCTTCAAAATCAGTCACTACCTTGACTAAATTTTTATCATCCGCAAACTCATCGTCCATCTTTTTATAGCAAGAAAACATAAAGGCTTTCCCTTTGTTTTGCTCGCAAAATGCCCTAAATTTAGCGATATTTTCAGGCTCAATAAATGGCTCATCAGCCTGAACATTTATGATGATCTCGTTCTCATTTAACCCCAAAATTTGCGCTGCTTCGTTTATCCTGTCAGTGCCACTTTGATGATCTTTGCTAGTTAGTACAGCTTTTATGCCGTGAGCCTTGGCGATCTCTAACACTCTTGGCTCATCCACAGCAACCGCCACATTATCCACACCACTTACTCTAAGAGCCGTAGCCACAAACATCGGCACGCCGTTTATCTCTTTTAAAATTTTATTACTAAACCTTGTTGAAGCAAGGCGAGCTGGGATGATTATCATCGCTCGATCCATTCTAGGACGCACTTTTCGATCTCGTCCTCTTTTATGATGTTTTTGTGTAAAATTTTCGCGCTAAATAGCGAATTTATCGAGCTTGGCACGCTATCATTTAAGATTTTAGCGGTCTTTGCCAGCGCATCTTTTTCATCTTTTGTATCTTTGATCTGGCACGCTTTGATCATGCTTGGCGTAAATTTCACCCAGTGTGCGGTCGATGTGATGACGTTTATGCGGCTAGCATCTACCATTTTAAAGCAAGTAGCCGTATGCGGATCGATTGCGTAGCCACCCTTTGCGAGCTTTGCGATGCAGCTTTCGCACTCCATATCGTCGCACCAGCTAGCCTCAAAGTCCTCTTTTAACGCTTCAAACTCCTGCTTGCTAAGCTTATAAAATTTATTTTTTGCTAGGCTTTGCATGAGCTCATTTGTTCTAACGCTGCCAAATTTATCAAACAGCAAACGCTCAACGTTTGAGCTGATCAATATATCCATCGCCGGACTTATCGTCTTAACCAGCTTTTTATCCCTAAGGTCGTAAACGCCGGTGGTAAAAAACTGCGTCAAGATGTTATTTGCGTTTGAAACGATCTTGATCTTGCCGATCTTTGCGCCCATTTTTTTAGCGTAATATGCCCCAAGTGCGTTGCCAAAATTTCCACTTGGCACGATGATGTCAAAGCTCTCGTTTGCCTTAAGCGCCTTTTGCTTTAGTAAATTTGCGTAGGCGTAGGCGTGATAGATGATCTGAAAGAGAATTCTGCCAAAATTTACCGAGTTTGCCGCACTTAGCTTAAGGCGCTTTTTCTTAAGCTCGGCCTTAAATTTATCATTTGCAAGCAGCGTTTTTAGCGCTCTTTGGGCGTCGTCAAAGTCGCCTTTTATGCCAAAAACCTTTAAATTTTCACCCTGCATGGTCTGCATCTGAAGCTTTTGCACCTCGCTCGTGCCGCCGTCTGGATAGAGGCAGACGACCTTGATATTCTCATCATTTGCAAAGGTTTGAAGTGTCGCAGGACCCGTGTCGCCGCTAGTTGCGCACATGATAAGGTATCTTTCGCCTCTTTCCTTTGCTAGCTGGCTAAGTAGTGAGCCAAAAGGCTGAAGCGCCATATCCTTAAATGCCCTTGTTGGGCCGTGATAGAGCTCATTTACGTATAAATTTTTATCTATTTTTTTAAAAATGACTGGGTGCTTTGGATCATCAAAGCTTGCATATCTCTTGAGCGCTTTTTTGAAAAACGCCTCAGATACATCAAATTTAAATAGCGAAATGATGTGAAGTGCGAGCTTCTCGTAGCTTAATTTTGAGAGCTCTTGCCACTTTACCTTTGTGATCTTTGGTAGCTTCTTTGGCGCGTAAAGTCCGCCGTGAGCGGAGCTTGGGCTAAGCATGGCTGTGCTTAAATTTACATTTTTTACCTTTTCATCTTTTACGCTTCTAGTTGGTGTTAGTCTCATTTTTTGCCTTTTTTGGTTGATTTTTTTATCCATTTTTCATATTTTTTAAAAACCTCTTTTGGCTTAAGCGCCAAAATTTCTGGAGTTTCGTAGCTGTGGTGCTTTCTTATAAATTTAGCTACTTTTTTAAATTTCGCGTCCGTTTTTATGAGTAAAATTTGCTCTTTTTCATCACAAAGCTTCTCTTGCCAAAGATAAATGCTCTTTGCACTAAAGCTACTCACGCAAGCTACAAGTCCCTTTTTCACGAGCTTTTTGCTTAGATTTTTTGCCTCTTTTTTCTTTGCGACTGAGGTGATTAAAATTCTCATTTTGATCTAAATTTTCCTTTTAAAAAGTGGCTCATTATAACAAAATGGGCTTAAATTTGCTGCGCTAAAACCTTTTTAAACTCCTCACTTAGCATAACTTCAAGTGTGATAAGCGATACTCTCAGCCCAAAATCCTTTACCTTTACATAGTCCTTTTGTGTCATCAAAAGCGAGGTCGCGCCGTAGGTTTGTAAAATTTCACTTAGCTCTTCTTTTGAAAAGTCGTAGTGATCAGGGAAAAAGACCTGCCCCACGCACTTGCTAAAAAATGGCTCAAGGCGGGCTGGATTTGCTATGGCGGTAACTAGCACCATTTTTTCGCTTTTGTTTAAAATTTCGCTCTTTCTAAAGTGAGTTTGCCCTTCAATCGCTACAAAATCAGCAAATTTATAAAAGCTAAATGGATATCTATAAGCCCCGCTTGGTAAGCAAAATTTTAGTCTTGGCTCTGGGTTTGGACGCACCAAGATGTCAAATTTGGCTATGTCGAATTTAGAAAATCCGTCATCCAGTAAGATATACTTTGCGCCTTGCTCTTTGGCATATTTTATAGCTACTTTCCTATCTTCGCTTACTATTACATTTGCGTTTTTAAGGCTTGTAGCGTATATCATCGCTTCATCGCCACTTGCTGCTACGTCAAGTAAAATTTCGCCATTTCGAGCAACAACTTGCATGCCTTTGCTTTTTCTTTTATAGCCTCTAAGAACGATAAAAGCGCCCTCGTAATTTTTAGCAATTGCCACGCAAAGTGGAGTCTTTCCACTTCCTCCAAGTGTCAAATTTCCCACGCTTATTATCTTTATGCCAAAGTCTATTTTTCTAGCAGTAAATTTCTTAAGCACAACAATAAGAAAATAGATAAAACTTAGTGGCAAAAGTAAAAATGCTAGTAGAATTTGAAAGAAATTTGGGCGAAAGAAGTAGTCATTCGCCCAAGCATGCAAGAAAATATTTAATTTCTTAAACACGAGTTTTAGAAATTTCTTTTACTTTATTGCAGATGTATTGCACCTCTTCGTCACTCAGACTATGATAAATAGGCAATGACAACACTTGCTGATAATTTTTTAAAGCATTTGGAAAATCATTTACTTTAAGTGAGTATTTATTTTTGTAATAGCTTAGTAAATGTATCGGTATGTAGTGCAATGATGTGTGAATGCCGTGTTCCAAAAGCTCTCTAGCAAAGCCATCTCGATTTTTATTTATCTTAATAATATACTGAGTATAAATGTGCTCGCGTTTCTTAACAGGGATTGTTATATTATGGCACTCGCCAATCTCTTTATCATAAATTTTTGCGATCTCTTGTCTTCTTTGTATGAGCTTATCTGTTCTTTCTAGCTGCGCAATAGAAAATGCTGCATTTATCGAGTTTATATCATACTTTAAGCCAATATCAACGACATCATAAATATAACTCAAGCTACCAAATTTATCAATGCCATTTACAAGAGCATAGTTGCGAAGTAGTTTTGCTCTTTTATAAATTTCCTCATCATTTGTCGTAAAAAATCCAACCGTTGATATAGGATTTTGCACACGCGAATGTGTTTGAAAGCATGACAAAAAGGAGTCTGAACCAACTTTTTTGCCATTGTATGTTAAGCCCATACCGCGATTTGCATCATCTAAAATTTTTACGCCGTATTTCTCACAAACCGCCGTTATCTCGTCCATCCTAGCACTTTGACCTGCGATATGAGAGATAAAAGCACATTTTAATTTTTTATGATTTTGCTCTTTTAGCACTTTCTCAAGGGCGTCTGGGCAGATGTTAAAATCTTCTTCATCAACATCCACAAAAATAGGTTCAGCATCAAAATGTCTAACAGCTTGTGCAATGCTAGGAAAAGCATTTATGGAGCAAATGACCTTATCTCCGCGTTTAGTGTCAAGCGCGCTTAGTGCCAAGTGATGTGCAGCTGCGATATTATTTGTGGTAACTACAAATTTTGCACCAAAATACTCTTTTAACTTCTCTTCAAATCTAGCAACGATATTAGTAGTATTTTCAGAGTGCAAAGCCTCCTCAATAAGCTCACTTTCACGCTCAGTGATAGTTGGTCTATAAAACGGAATCTCTCTCATCTTTAATCCTTTAAATTTTCACTATCAACGGCATTTGTCGTTTAAACCTGTTTGAAACAACTCTATTTTCTATATCCGATACTGCTTTTAATCCAAACTTTTTGATGACTTGCTCCTTGTTATTTTCTAAATTTTCTAAAATCTCATCAATAACAGCATAACTGTAACCTATGTCACCTTCGTCACTTTGACCATCCCACAAATCAGCCGAAGGTGCTTTGTTGATAAAATTTTTATCAACCCCAAGATGTTTTGCAAATTCAAAAATTTCACTTTTGTAAAGCTCTCCGATAGGATTTATCGCACATGCCAAATCCCCAAATATCGTACCGTATCCAAGCATAAGCTCACTTTTGTTGCTTGTTCCGATAACTAGAGCGTTTATACTAGATGAATAATCATAAAGCAAGCTCATTCTAACTCTAGCTGCTAAATTCCCTTTTCTTAAATTGCTTAAATTTACATCTATCGTTTCGTAAAAGGCATTTAAAATACCCTCTATGGATAAAACCTTATATTTTATGTTTAATTTTTCGCATAAATTTAAGGCATCGTCCATATTTTGTCTGCTTGATGATGCTGTTGGCATAATGAGCGCATGAGTTTCATTTGGTTTTGCTCTTGCACACAAAGTCGCTACTACAGCAGAATCAATACCTCCACTAACACCCAACAACAAATTTTTATCTTTAGTTTTATCTTTTAAGCTAAAAACTAAAGTTTCTTCGATCTTTTGATACTCCTTCATTCTTCCTTTGCCTAGATTTGCTTCCTTTTGCAAAAATTATACTAAGTGAATTTAAAATTTTTCTTTAAGTTTAAGTAAAAAGATGTAAAATTTTAAGAAATAATAAATTTAAGGTAAAAAATGAGAGTAATGCATAAAAGCTTTGGAGATTTTGGCACTAATTGTTACATCGTTACAAAAAATGATTCATCTTTAGTGATAGATCCAGGAGACGGGGCAAAAGAATGGGTTTTGCAAAATGCTAAAAATTTAAAAGCCATCCTTTGTACTCATGGGCATTTTGATCATATTTTTGATGCTGGTAAGTTAAAAGATGAGCTAGAAATTCCAGTTTATATTAATAAATTTGATGCTTTCATGTGTGAGAGTGATATTTTTGGTTATATGAAAAGTACTTTTACTCCAGATGTTTTGGTTGAAGATGATGAAAATTTTAACATTGATGATTTTTGCATTAAATTTCACCACTTTCCAGGACATACACCAGGCTGCTCGATGATAGAGATAGAAGATGTGATGTTTAGTGGAGATTTTTTATTTAAAGGAAGCATAGGACGCTGGGATTTTCCTTTTTCAGATAAAAATGAAATGTTAAAAAGTCTAGGAAAATGTAAAAATTTAAAAGGTAACTTCACGCTTTATCCAGGGCACGGAGAAAGTAGTACACTAAAGGTCGAGCAAAATAATATTGATTATTGGATAGATATAGTAAAAAATAGCTAAAAATTTCGGTGGTATTAATTTCAAATTTCAAGCTTCTAGAATACACTTAATCACTATTAAAAATTTATATTTTTTATAAAACTAAGAGTCAATCAAAAAAGATAGATAAATTTTGTATGGGGTCTATTTAAATTTTAAAAAATCCGAGCGAAAGCTCGCTCGGATAAAGGTTTTAGAAGCTATATTTTGCTTCAAATCTTATACGATTTTGTTTAAAGCTTTCGCTATCTTTTTTATCTTTAGCAGCTGCATACCAAGTTAGGAAATTAAGTTTTTTGCTATATTTGTAGCTAGCTTGTGTATACCACTCATTTCTTTTTGCTCTCTCTTTATCAAGAGCATAGCTTGTGCCTTTACCTTGAGTATAACCAGCACCAAAACCAAATTTATCTATATCATATCCAGCATTAACAAACCAGTAATCGTTGTCACCTTTGATATTATTGTAGTATTGTGATCCACCAGACATTACACCATTTAATATTTTAGCTGGGTTGATTAGCTGACCATTTGCATCGATTGATGTAAATGCGATTTTACCACTATTTCTAGCATCATTATCTTTATTTTTAGCGTCAAATTCTAAGTAGCCAGCATTAAATTTGGCACCAAATAGTTTTGTTCCAGCTTGAACAGCCCAGAAATTTGCATCGGCTACTTTTTTGTGATCTGAATCGCTATAAACATATTGACCTTTTAGGTTTAGGTTTATATCGTCGGTTACATTAAAACTAAATGCTGCCTCAGCACCATAAAGTGTAGCAATTTCTTGTAGGTTAGCAATTGCAGCCTTAAATGATACTGGGTCGTAGCTACCAACTGCACCTAAATAATAAAGATTAGCAGGAGCGTCATGGAATTTTGTACCATCCGTTAGTTCTTTTAGGAAAGGTCCATCTACTTCGTTACTATTGTTTTCTATGGCATCATAAGCAGCAGCTGTTAAAGTAAGACCAGACACATCTGTACTTACCGCTTTTAGACCAGTAGCTGCTATATCACCATCATCATAGAAAGTTTTGATAAGTTGTTTACCAGCTGTAATAGTAGTGTTAGATACTTTGTATCCTAGATACATCTCATATACACCAAAAGAATTTGTTGTATTTGTTTTATCTGTACCATCAATTATTCCTCCATTGGCGTCTCTTTTTTCATTGTTGTCACCAGAACCATCTGTAGCAGCATATCTTAGTGTTAAAACGCCAAAGAAGTTATCATCAATTGCAGCTTTAAATGATGTTTGCATTCTAAATGCATGACTAGCTGTATCGTTTGTAGCAGCTTTTGTATCAGCTTTTCTATCACGGTTATCATTTGTATAACGATATCTTGCGAATCCTGAAAGATCTACATTTTTTATAGCTTCTTCAAGTGGAGTTGCACTTGCAACGCTTGAAAATGCACCTAAAGCAACCAAAGCAGCTAAGCTAACTTTTGTAAGTTTCATCTAAATCTCCTTTTGATAAAAAGTTTTGAAAGGATATTATCATAGAAAATTAATTTTATTGCTTAATTTTCCTTAAAAATTTAAAAAATGTTACCAATTATTTACCAAAATAGGATAATGAGATAAAGATTGTCTTTTTAAAATTTCGCTTTATTTGGGAGTAATTGCAAGAAAATCAAAAATTTTTACTTACTTTTAGCTATTATCTTTAGCTTCTTCTCGTTCTTTTTTCTGCCTTATAGCAGCTTCTTTTTGGATATTTTTTTGTTGAGCCAAGAAGATATGCTCTTCAAGTGTGACAAGTTGAAATATTCCTTCAAAAATTTTTATATCTTTAACATATCCAAGTACTTTTACTTCTCTTTTTCTGCTCTCTTCAAATCTTGCTTGAGCGTCAAATTCCACCACGTCGCCAAGCTTTAGCGGTCCAAAGAAATTTATCCTAGCCCCGATACTAACGCAAAATTCTTCATTAATGGCTAAAAGGGCAGCATGATTTGCGCCCATAAAAATAAATCCACTATGAATAAGCCCCTCAGTATCGCATACCATATCATCCGTAGTAAAAAATCTAGTCTTTGCGTGATTTTTTTCAAGTAAAAATGCCGTTCCACTAAAATTTAGCTTTGTAAGTGGAGCAGTTTTGATCTCGTTTCTTAATGGGTTTTCATCTTCTGGTAAGATTATTTGCGATTCATCTTTTGTATCATAGATATTTTCTTCTGCCATTTTTATCCTTAAATTTTAACTCTAACATATGCTCTTTTTGGCGCTGGGTAGCCCTCGACTGTTTTTGTACTGTCATTTGGGTCTAAGAAATTTCCAAGACTCTCGCCATCTATCCACTGCGTTTTTCGCTGCTCATTTAGATCAGTTGCCTTTGTCTCAAGCAGGGTAAAATCCCTAAATTTAGCTCTCTCGCACCAATTTTGAAGTACTGAGAGTGTTGGCACAAAGTAGATATTTGGAATTTTCGAATACCTATCTTTTGGGCTAAGCGCAAAATCGCCATCCATATCAATATACATAGTATCTAAAAATAGCTCGCCGCCTAGATTTAGCGCAGTTTTTAGCTCTTTTAACATCTTAACAGGATCGCTTCTGTGATATATCACGCCAAGGCAAAAAATGGTGTCAAATTTCGCTCCAAACTCTGGCAAGCTCTCTACGCCAAGAAGCTCATAAGCGATATTTGAGCGAATAAATTTATTTAAAAAGCAAACTGCAAATATGTATGCACGCTAGGATCAAAGCCAGTTATGCTTTTTGGACCGTACTCAAGCATCTTAAACATATAATATCCATTGTTACAGCCCACATCAGCCACGCACTTGCCAGCTAAATTTATATGTGGGGCTAGGATGTTAAATTTAATAAAACTTTGCCACTCGCTATCTATATATATATCATCAAGTAAAAATGGCCCTTTTCGCCAAGGCTTTAGGCTAAGGGCTAGATCAAAAATTTCGTCTTTTTTTGCTTGGTCTAAATTTTTAAATTTCACATTTACGCTATCTTTTAGCTCGAGCTCGCAGTCAAAATTTGCTAAATTTTCTATCCTATTAAAAATTTGCTTTTGTTGCTCGTTAAATTTACTAAGATTCACACTATTTCCAGTCTACGATGTTATGCGGACACTCTTTTTGGTAGGTGCCAGTCGCGTCATAATACTCTTTACAGTCATTATAATATTGAGTCGAAACTCCACGCTCATTCATGTAAAGGCAACCGTTGCAAAATAACGCTATAAAGCCTAAAAATATAATCTTTTTCATGTGGCGGATTTTATCATAAATAAAATTTTTATGCTAGAATAGCAGGCAGTTTTAGAGCCAAGTTTGGCTAATATTAAACAAAAGGCATCTCATGCAAAGAAGAGATTTTTTTAAATTCGGCGGTCTTTTAGGTGCAGCTAGTCTGCTTCCAAATGTTAGTTTAGCTAGTGACGAGCAAGCCAACCCAGTGGTTAGGAATTTCGATGTAAATTTCAAACACCAACTGCTCGAAAAAGGCAAAAGCTCAAAAATTTGGTTACCACTCCCACTAAGCACCACTTATCAGCAACTAACCCAAGACTACGTCATAAACACAACCGCTAAAAACGTCTATATTTCAGATACGCTAATACCTACAATGTATGCTGATTTTGAAGAAAATGAGCCAAGACCTATCTTAAATGTGCAGTTTAAAATTCAAACAACAGAGCGTAACACTGACTTTAGCAAGGTAAATTACGATCCAAATGAGAAGGTTGATCCTGCGGTTTTAGAGTTTTTAAAACCAACTTCACACATCCCAACTGACGGCGTAGTAAGAGCAAAAGCGCTAGAGATTATCGGCGATACTAAAGGCGATTTGGAGCGTGCAAAGGCTATTTATACTTGGGTTGCAAACACTATGCAGCGCGATAACAGTATCCTTGGATGTGGTACGGGCGATGTTAGAGCGATCCTGGAAAGTGGCAAACTTGTTGGCAAATGCACCGACATAAACTCAGTTTTTGTGGGACTTTGCAGATCAGTTGGCATCCCAGCTAGAGAAATTTTTGGTATCAGAGTTGGTCAGTCTAGATTTTCAGATCAGATGGGCAGCGCAAAAGATGGCGTAGCTAAAATTTCAGGCGGACAGCACTGCAGGGCTGAGTTTTACTTAAAAGGCTATGGTTGGATACCAGTTGATCCAGCTGACGTTACGAAGGTGAGACTAGGCGAGAAATTAACAAATGATGACGCTAAGATCGTAGCTGTTAGGGATTATTGCTTTGGTAACTGGGAGATGTGCTGGATAGGCTTTAACTACGGACGCGACTTTATCTTAAAGCCAACTCCAGAGCAAACTCCGCTAAATAACTTTGGCTATCCATACGCTGAAGTTGATGGCAACACACAAAATTATTATTCGCCAAAAGAATTTAGCTACGACTATGTCTCAACAGAGCTAAAATGAGAGCCTTTTGGCTGATACTAACATCCATAGGTAGCGCCATAGGTGCTACCTTGTGCTGCTTGCCAGCGCTTCTTTTTTTGCTTTTTGGCACATCATTTTCATTTCTTTCTTGGACGCAAAATTTATACGAGTACCGCGTCCCTTTAAGCGTTATAGCCGTCATTTGCTTTGTGATTTCAGGGATTAGTCTATTTTACAAGCCAAAAAGCTGCAACTTAAGCTATAAAAAGAAAAAATGGATACTTATATATATACTTTTTGGAGTAATTTTGCTTTTACTCCTTACATATCCAGAGCTTTTAGGAGAAATTTATGCATAAAATTTTAGTTTTAGCCTTTCTTGCACTTAGCTGCTACGCTGATAAAAAGATAGAAATTTCAGTGCCTAGCATGCACTGTCCGCTTTGCACAGCAATTGTTAGAAAGGCTGCTCTTAGCGTTGAGGGCGTGAAAAAGGCAGATGTATCGCTAAAAGAGCGAAAAGCTGTCGTTATAGCAGATGATAAGGTCGATGAAAAAGAACTTCTAAAAGCAGTCGATGCGACTGGCTATAAGGGCGAGATAAAATAAATTTACGGAGACAAATATGTCAAATAGTGAAATTTTAAAGAAATTTGAGACACTTGCTGCGATACCACACTGCAGTTATGAGACCGATAAGATGCGTGATTTTCTAGCTAGCTATGCAAAAGATAAGGGCTGTGAGGTTACAGTCGATAGCTTTGGCAACATTCATGCGTTTAAGGGTAAACCAAAAATTTGCTTGCAAAGCCACTACGATATGGTCTGCATGGGCGATGCTCCAAAGATCGAGATAGTTTACAGCGATGATGGCTACATGAGAGCCAAAAACTCATCTCTTGGCGCAGATAATGGTATCGGCGTGGCTATCATGATGCAGATGATAAGCGAATTTGATGACATTGAGTGCCTCTTTACAAACAACGAAGAAGTCGGCATGATCGGAGCCACTGGCTTTAGTGGCAATCTCAAAGCCGATAAGCTTTTAAATTTAGATAGTGAAGAGGACGACCGCGTCACTATCGGCTGTGCTGGCGGTGTAAATTTATTTGCCACTATCTCGCTTAATAGCAAAAAAACAAAAGAGAGCACGCTTTATGAAGTAAAAGTAAGTGGGCTTCCTGGCGGACACTCTGGCAACGAGATACATAAAAATATCCCAAATGCGATCAAGGTTTTGGCAGCATTTGTGACTAAAAATGGCTGCAGGCTTGTTAAATTTGAAGGTGGCGAGCGAAGCAACTCTATCCCAAGCGGCGCAACTGCACTGGTTCTAAGCGATAAGGAGCTAAAGAGCGAGTGTGAAAATTTAAGCGTGAAAAAGCTTGGTATGGGAGATGAAATTTTAGAAAATGGCGAGAAAATTTTAGCTTTAATCAACTCATTTTCACAAGGCGTAAGGGCCTATAACTGCGAGCTAGGCATACCGCAAGATAGCGTCAATCTCTCACTTGCAAAGATCAAAGACGACGGCACGCTTGAGGTGGAATTTTTCGCAAGATCAATGAGTAAAGATGGGCTAAATAGAATGGAATTTGAAATTTCAGAGCTTGCAAAGGCGGTCGGTTTTAACGTCATTTCAAAAGATAGAAACCCAGCTTGGAAGCCAGTTAATGATAAATTTGCAAACGACATCTTAGAAGAGCTTAAAATTTATAAACCAGAAGCTAGGATAACAGCCGTGCATGCTGGACTTGAGTGTGGAGTGCTTTTGGAGAAAAAGGCAGGTCTTAGTGCATGTTCTATTGGGCCAAATATCTACTCACCTCACTCTACAAGAGAGCACTGCGAAGTGGCTTCTGCACTTTTTATCGAAAAAGTTGTTCGCAGTATCGTTAAAAAATATAACTCTTAAAAACAAAATTTGCTAGAAATTTCTAGCAAATTTTATATCTCAAAGCAACTAAAGCAAATTTGCCCGCAAGCACGAGCAAATTTATCATTTTCCAAACTCATAAACGATCTTGCCACTTTTTATAGTAGTAGTCGCTGCGCCTTTTAGCTTTTTGCCAAAGAGTGGAGAATTTATCGATTTTGAGCGGTTTATCTTCTCATCATAAATGTACTCGATCTCAGGATCAATCACCGCAATATCAGCTAGCATGCCCTCTGCAAGTCTGCCTTTATCTTTTAAATTTAGCATTTTAGCCGCATTTGTCGATGTTAGCTCCACCATGCGCTCTAAGCTTATAACACCCTCATTTACGAGCTTTAAAGTAAGCGGCACAAGAGTTTGAAGTCCGATAATACCAAATGGCGCCTTGTCAAATTCCACTATCTTTTCATCTGTGTGGTGTGGGGCATGATCGGTGGCGATAACGTCTATAAGACCGCTTTTTAGCGCCTCTCTTACCGCTTTTACATCGCTTATCTCACGAAGTGGCGGTGACATTTTGAAATTTGTATCGTATGCATTTTTCAAAATTTCATCGTCGCTAAAGCTAAAGTGGTGAGGTGTCGCCTCGCAAGTGATGTTTATACCCTCTTTTTTGCCCATTTCGATGATCTTTAGCGAGTACTCCGAGCTTACGTGAGCGATATGGATGTGTGCTTTAGTGAGCTTTGCAAGCAGCATATCGCGGCTAACTGCGATCTCCTCTTTCTCTCTTGCCATGCCGCGAAGTCCAAGTATGGCTGAGACCTTACCCTCGTGCATGACGCCCTGCCTGCAAAGCGAGCAGTCCTCTGAGTGGCTTATGCAAAAGCTATTAAACATGCTTGAATACTCAAGTGCCGCCCTCATCACGCTTGAGCTAGTCACTGGTAGGCCATCGTCACTAAATGCAACTGCGCCAGCATCTATAAGATCACCCATTTCAACGATCTCATTGCCGCCAAGTCCTTTGCTGATAGCTGCGATTGGCAAAAGATCGATTAGTCCACAGTTTTTAGCCTTTTCTATCATCGCTCTTGTGATCGAGGCGTTGTCATTTACTGGGTTTGTATTTGCCATGCAAAGGCAGGTTGTCACTCCTCCAGCCACCGCTGCCTGCGAGCCTGAGATGATGTCGTCTTTGTACTCTTGACCAGGATCGCGAAAGTGCACGTGCATGTCGATAAGTCCTGGCATGACGAGCTTATTTGTGGCGTCGATGACCTTATCGGCGTCAAATTTCTCACTTCCTATTTTGGCTATTTTGCCGTTTTCTATTAGGATATTTGCCTTAAATTTCTCGTCGCTATTTACGATAGTTCCGTTAATTATTGCTATTCTCATTTTTAGCCCCTATTTTTCGCAAGCGTATTTAGTATCGCCATTCTTATAGCAACGCCGTTTTCTACTTGATTTAGTATGACTGAATGTGTGCCATCAGCCACGTCTGAGTTTAGCTCTACACCCCTATTTATCGGTCCTGGATGCAGTACGATAGCATCAGGTTTGGCTAGCTTTATCCTATTTTTATTTAGTCCAAAAAATTTCGAGTACTCTCTCGAGCTTGGAAAAGCCACGTCCGCACCACCACGCTCTAGCTGGATACGAAGCATGATGATGACGTCGCTGCCCTCACAAGCTTCTTCCATATTTTTACAAATTTGAGATTCAAAGACCTCAGCATCTTTTGGCATCATCATCTTTGGTGCAAAAAGCTTTAAATTTATACCAAATTTCTTCATCGCCCAGATGTCTGACCTTGCCACGCGGCTTCTGGCGATGTCGCCGATGATCGCCACGTTTAGATTTTTATCCAAAATTTTGCCATACTCTCTTAACGTAAAAAGATCAAGCAAAGCTTGACTTGGATGCTCATTTGTACCATCTCCTGCATTTACGACGCTAGCTTCTGTCCTATCAGCTGCAAATTTCGCCGCTCCAGAGCTTGGGTGACGAAGCACAATGATGTCAGTTCTCATAGCAGCCATGTTATTCATCGTGTCATTTAGCTCTCGCCCTTTGTCACGCTCGAGCTTGATGAGCTGAAATTTATCGTATCAGCTCCAAGCCTCTTTGCTGCGATCTCAAAGGATGTTCTAGTTCTTGTCGAGTTTTCATAAAATGCGTTGATCGTGGTCTTTCCACGAAGATAGTCATTTTTTTTCACTTGGCTTAAATTTAGCTCCTTAAACTCTTTCGCCGCCTCTAAAAAATATAAAATTTCTTCCTTGCTAAGCTCTCTAGTTCCTATCAAATCTTTATGTTTGTAGCCCATTTTAAGCCTCTTAAATTTATTTTGTCACAAAGTCGCAAGCTGGTTGGTAGCCGTTATCACAAGCTTTTTTAAATAAAGCCTTTGCTTTTTCTTCGTTCTTTGCTTCGTTTGCGTTTTTATCTTTTACAAGGCCATAAGCGATCATTTCGCCTAGTTTTTCGCAAGCCATGCCCTCATTTTCATCACACATTTTTGTAAAAATTTTCTCAGCCTGAACTCTATCTTTTGCCACGCCGTCGCCGTTAAATAGCATGATCGCATTCATCGTGCAAGCTTTTTTCTCACCCTCTCCACAAGCCTTATTAAAATAAAGATAAGCTTCATTAAAATTTTTCTTTGTATAAAGCTCATTTGCCTTGTCTAAATTTTCATTTGCCATAGCATTTAACGCAAAAACCGCTGCCACTAAAACTAAAATTTTCTTCATTTTCTTTCCTTATTTAAATAATTTTGAATGATGTTTTTTCATATATTCAACTATCTCTATAACCTCGTCGCTACCGCTAGCGTCAGAATTTTCTAACGCATCATCGATGCACTCAACATAAAGATTTGCCGCCTCTTCAAGTTTGTCTTTTTTTACTCCAGCATAGTAGAACATCGCTTCAAGCACCATACTAAGCTCGTAGCTAAGCTCCTCTACGCTTACCTCTTCTTCTTTCATATCTCCTCCTGTGTTTTTTTGGTTATTAGATCGATTATCTGGGCTTTAATCGGCTCATAGCTAAAGCCGTCTTTAAAATTTGCAAAGAGCCCGCCGCTAGCGTTCACGTGTCCGCCTCCGCCAATTAGGTGCTTTGCCATGGTACTAACGTCAAGCTTGCCATTTGCACGAAACTTAACGTTTTTTTATTTGTCACATCGATAAAGAAGTCAAATTCAGGATTTGCCACTAAAAAGTCGTTACCTATAACCGAAACGTTGCCGATATTGTAGGTTAAAATTCCTTTATGATCTTTATAGTTTATGCTAAATTTCTCTTTATTTTCACTAAGTTTTTTTACTACGTAGCTTGAGATAAGATTACTTAGCGTATCGTCTTTATCCTCTTTGAAAAATGACTTTTTAATAGCATGCACCTGCATATCAAGGCCGATATAGTCGTTTTTCTCGTTAAAAAATTTGCTAGCTTCTTTTAAGAGATGATCCATATAGAGGTTATTTTCAGCTTCAAACATCACCTTGTTTATCTCTTTAGCGTTTGCAACAAGCCCCAAACAGACCTTGCCCATCTCAAAATTTTTATCATCTTTTAGCCAGATATCCACGGCATTTACGACGTCACTAAAAATTTCAAGCTCTTTATTTTTGCCAAAAATTCCTGCAAAAAAGTCGTAAGTGATCTTTGTAGCGCACCTTGAACTATCCAAAAAATACCATGGGTAGGCACTCGCACACTCAGCACCGCTTTGGTGATGATCAAGCAAAAATAGCTTTATATTTTTACCCTCTATCATCTCAGTAAAGCTCTCGCACTGGGCTAGAGTTAAATTTAGATCAGTAATCAAAATGATGTTTTTATCATCGTTTGAGGCATCTATCTCAGCTAAAATTTGAGCAAATTTATCATCTATCTCTCTGCCGTAGTTTGAGTTTAGAAATTTCACATTTTTGAAGTAAAAATTTGTTATGTATTGTGCGCCATATCCGTCAAGATCAGTGTGCGAGAGGTGATAAATTTTCATCGTTTTCCTTTATAAATTTTCTATTTCTATGACGCCAACCGTTTCAAATGGCGTATTTGCAGAGATCTCAGCAAAGCTTAGCACCACGATGTCGATGGCAAAATTTGCGCAAATATTTGCTATAAATTTTCTTAGGCTTGGCTCCACGCAAAGCACCATTTCGCCGTGCTGACTCATCGGCCGTTTCTCTTTTTCATGCCTTAGAGCCTGAACAATCGATGAAGTTTGAGCCACATTTATCATCAGGTGATACGCGCCGTCTTTATACTGCACCGCGTCCATAAGCTTTTGCTGTGCGGCACTATCTAAAATGTAAAAATTTAGCTGACCTTTCTCATCGATATAAAGCGAAGTGATGACACGTGAGAGTGCTGCACGCACGTGCTCGATGATCATGTCTAAATTTTTACTAACCTCGGCGATATCACTAATGGCCTCAAGTATGCTAAGCAGATCTTTGATCGGGATATTGTCTTTAAGCAGCGCTTTTAAAACCTTTTGGATCAAATTTATAGGTGCGATCCTTAGCGTATCCTCGACCACAACTGGGTAGTCGATCTTTAGTTTGTCTAATAAATTTTGCGTCTCTTGGCGAGTGAGAAGCTCAGCTGCATTTTGCTTGATAAGCTCGCTCATATGCGTTGAGATGACGCTTGCAGGATCAACTATCGTATATCCGCTAAGTATGGCGTCCTCTTTGACGCTAGCATCGATCCAGAGTGCATCCAGCCCAAAAGCTGGCTCTTTTGTCGGAATCCCCTCGATATCTTCGCTAACTAGGCCACTATCCATCGCTAGAAATTTATCCGCGTAAATTTCACCCTGACCGATCACGATGCCTTTTAGCTTAAAGCGGTACTCGTTTGGCGGTAGTTGAAGGTTATCGCGGATCCTTATCTTTGGCATCAAAAAGCCAAGACTTGAAGCGATATTTCGCCTCATAGCACGAATCCTCTCAATGAGATCCACATCAGCTAGCTTTAGCAGACCATATCCTAGGTCAAGCTCTAAAATTTCAAGCTTTAAGATGTCGTTTATCTTCGTCTCTTCTTCTCTTGCGATCTCTTCGTCGCTCTTCTTTGGCGCCTTAGTGGTGGCACCACTAGCAGCTGCACCTGCTCCGCTTTGCGTAGCGGCTCCAGCTTTTTTAGAAGCTGTTTTGTCTTTTGACGCAAGGCTTAAATTTAGCCCGCCATCTTTGGTCTGCTTGATGATGTAGCCAAGCCCCAAAAATAGCACTGCTATAAAGCCAAGAGAAAGAGTCGGAAGCCCTGGGACAAGAGCAAACATAAATAGTATGAAGCCCACTATCAGCAAGGTTTTATAATCCCCTAATAGCTGATTTAGCGTGCCCTCTGCAAAGTCCTCATCGTCCTTGCTAGCCCTTGTGATGATAATAGCAGTCGCTGTTGATGTGATAAGTCCTGGGATCTGGCTCACAAGGCCATCACCGATAGTTAGGATCGTATAATACTGAGCCGATGTCGCCATATCAAGGCCATGCTGAAACGAGCCGATAGCAAAGCCACCGATGATATTAATGATAGTGATGATGATGCCAGCGACGGCGTCACCTTTTATAAATTTAGACGAACCGTCCATGGCACCGTAAAAATTTGCCTCGCCGATGATAGCCTGGCGTCTTTCGCGCGCTGTTTTTTCATCGATCAAACCTGCATTTAGGTCCGCGTCTATTGCCATTTGCTTACCTGGCATCGCATCAAGTGTAAAACGTGCTTGCACTTCACTTACACGAGTTGAACCTTTGGTTACAACCATGAAATTTATGAGCACCAGGATACAAAAGACGATGGTGCCGATGACAAAGTTGCCACCAACGACAAAATTTCCAAAGCTTGAGATGATCTCACTAACCGCTTCTGGGCCATTATGACCTTCGCTTAGGATCATACGTGTAGTTGCGATATTTAGCGACAAGCGAAATAATGTAACAATGAGAATAAGTGTCGGAAACGTACTAAGATCAGTTGGCTTTGGCACATAAATAGAAATCAAAATAATAAGCACTGAAATCGAGATCGAAAGCGCCAAAAAAAAGTCAAGAACAGCACTTGGAAGTGGGACAATGATAATAGCAAGGATGGCGACTATAATACCAACAATGCTAAGACTTTTAAACCTTAAAACCGGCGCAAGAAACGGTGCAACAAGCGTTAAAATGCTATTTTTTTGCTTTGCCAAGTCTACTTCTTAACGATGTCACTTAGTTTTATCGCATCAAGCATCTCATCTATCTTGTTTTGAAGACCACTAAACATGGACCAAATTTGACAGCTTGAGGCTTTATTTGATGGGCAGCCAAGTGCTGAAGACGAGCACTCAAAAACGCTTAGCTCACGCTTTTCGGCACACTCAATTATCTTTTTTATCGTTAAATTTTCAGGTTCATCATTTAGTGCAAAGCCGCCATTTGCTCCTTTAAATGACTTTAAAATTCCATCCTTTGCGAGATTTTGTAAAATTTTAGCCAAAAAACTTTTTGAAATTTTAAGCTCATTTGAAATCGTATCGACATCAACTGGTGATGATTTTTGGGATATTAAAATAAGTGAAAGTAGAGCGTATTCGCTTGCCTTTGTAAAAAGCATTTATCTTCCTTAAATTCTTTAAATAGCCATTATTCTATAAAATTTTTACTGCATTTTTCATTAATTTTTAAAAAGCGCCGTTTTATCTAATTTTATGTTTTAAATGCTATAATCGCTCTTCCAAAATTCACCAATCAGGAGGTCATTATGGCTTTGGATTCGGCTAAAAAAGCTCAAATAGTTGCGAAATTCGCTAGAAAAGAGGGAGATACAGGCTCTCCAGAAGTTCAAATAGCTCTTTTAACAGCTAGAATAACTGAACTTACAGAACACCTTAAAATTTTCAAAAAAGACTTTTCATCACGATTAGGTCTTTTGAAACTAGTTGGTCAAAGAAAAAGACTTTTAAAGTATCTTAAAAATAAAGACTATGCTACATATTCAAAACTAATCTCTGAGCTTGGCTTAAGAGATAAATAATCCAATGGGAGAGTCTAGTGACTCTCCATTTAAATTCGTTTCCTTATATTTTATTAATTCTGTTTCTTTAACTTTCTATTTCATGACTAAATTTTTTATTTTAAGTATTAATTTATACCTCTTCAATACTACTAATCTTTTTTAATAAGGTTAAATTAAAATTAATTTTCTTATTTTAGTTTAAATATCAATTTTAAGTATTTTATTATTTATTTACTAAAGATATTAAATTTATACAAAATTTATATTTACTATAAAACCCTAAAATAAGCGATTTTTATAAATTTATTTAATTTTAACTTAAAATATAAATTTATTTTTAATAATAAAGAATTTTTATTAAAGATTAAGAATTCGGCTAGTAATATTACCCATATAGAAATATGCAAATATTGCATAGTAAAGGAGAAAATGATGAAAGAAGGCAAAGTCATCTGTCCTTATTGTGGGACGGGCTGTCAGGTTACCTTGCATGTGGAAAATAACGTCGTTCGTGCCGCAACTGGCGTCGAAGACAATCCAGTCAATCAAGGAAATTTATGTTTAAAGGGCTTTTATGGCTGGGACTACGTTGCAAGTCCAGACAGACTTACAAAGCCGCTTATTAGAAAGAAAAACGGGGTCTTTTCAAAGGACGGTGAATTTGAAGAGGCCAGCTGGGACGAGGCGCTTGATCTTGTCGTAGAAAAGATGAAAGAGGCAAAAGAGAAATACGGCCCTGACTCACTAGCAGGTAACTTCTCAGCACGCTGTACATTAGAGGACAACTACGTCGCTCAAAAGCTAATGCGCGCTGTAATTGGCACAAACAACGTCGATCACTGTGCTAGAATTTGACACGCTCCGACAGTAGCAGGACTTGCTAAAACAATCGGAAACGGAGCTGCCACAAATAGCTTTACAGAGATTGGCACTTATAGTAACTGTATATTAATGATAGGCTCAAACCCAGAAAATGGTCACCCAATCGCAGCTATGCACATCCAAAGAGCGCTAAACCGCGGTGCAAAACTGATCGTTATCGACCCCATTAAGACTGAGTTTGCAAGTAGAGCCGATATCCACTTGCAGCTAGAGCCTGAGCACAACATCCCAGTTATTAACGCACTTCTTTACACTATCATCGAAGAAGGCCTTGTAAATGAGGAGTTTGTAAGAGATCACACAATAGGCATCGAGTACGTTAAAGAAGCTGTAAAAGACTATGCCCCAGAGGTTGTAGCAAAATACACAAGGCTAAATCCAGAGGATATCAGAGCAGCTGCTAGAATGTATGCCACCACAAAACCAGCCGTCATCACTCACGGCATGGGCGTAACTCACTTCAACCACGGCGTTGGCGGAGTTTGCGATGTATCAAATTTATTCTTGATCACTGGAAACATCTGTGAGCTTGGCACAGGCGACTTGCCGCTTAGAGGTCAAGAGAACGTTCAAGGCTGCTGCGATATGGGCGTTTTACCAAATATCTTCCCAAATCTTGGTTCAGTAACTGACCCAGAGCAAAGAGCTTGGTTTGAGAAAATATGGCACCTAGAACCTGGATTTTTAAACTCAAAAATAGGCATCCATAAAACTGAAGTGCCTGATGCGATACTTGATGGCAGAGTGCATTTCTTCTGGACTATCGGTGAAAACCCGGTCATCTCTGAGCCAAATACAAACCACTTCTTAAAAGGCATTGCAAATGTCGATTTCTACGTGGTTCAAGATCTATTTTTAACTGAGACTTCACTAAAAGCTGACGTCGTTCTCCCTGGCGTTGCAAGTAGTGAAAAAGAGGGTCTTTACACAAACGCAGAGCGCCGTGTCCAGCACAACGAAGCAGTCATAACACCTCCAGGTGATGCTAGACAAGACTGGTGGATCGTTTGCGAGATCGCACGTCGTTTGGGCGCAACAGAGGGCTTTAACTTCAATTCACCAGAAGAGATTTGGGAAGAAGTTAGAAAATGTGACCCTAGACGCTACGGCGGCATGAGCTACTATAGACTTAAAAAATATCACGGACTTCACTGGCCATGCCCAACTGAAGATGATATGGGCGGTCAAAGCTTGTATCTTGATAAGAAATTCTTTACACCTGATGGTAAAGGCCGCTTCGTGCCTTGTCTATTTGTGGATAAGGCTGATGAGATCGAGAGCGCAAAACTTGAGTTTGCTAAGAAGATGAATATGTCACCAGAGTATCCTATCATGGCTGGTTCAGTCGATGAGAAGACTGACGCTGAGTATCCGATACAGCTTTTAACTACAAGAAAAGTTTATCAATACACAGTTGGTACCATGACAAGACGCTCACGTGCCATCGAAGAGGGCGGAGATAGCATCGGACCTATCGCTGAGATGAGCCCAGCGCTTGCAGAGAGATACGGACTAAAACAAGGCGACTTCATCAAAGCTTGGAGTAGATACGGCTACATCGTCGTAAAAGCTGAAGTGACTGACATCGTGCCTGATGGCATCATCCAGATGACCTTCCACTACTGGGAGAGCTCTTGCAACGAGCTAACAAGCAGCGGTTGGGACTATATCAGCAAGACTCCGACATTTAAAGCAGCTATCCAGATCAAAAAGATCGATGAAGAGGAATTTTTACGAGTTCGCGAGCTAAAACGCGAGAAATTCCAAACTTCAAAGATCATCTACGATGACTTCCACCACCACGGAAACGTAGCGATAAATGAGTAAATTTAGTGAGGCTTCGCGCCTCACTTTTCTATAAATAATAGTAGATATAAATTTAAAAGAGCGTTTTACTTAAACGCCAAAAAGCTCATAAAATTTCCCCATTTAAACGTGCTCGCAACATGCTTAAAGCCAGCATTTAGGGCTAAGCTTCTATTTTCCTCTTCAGTATATGGCACCAGCACATTTTCAAGTGCCTCCCTTTTTTGGGCGATCTCGTAGCGTGAGTAGCCTTGCGCCTGTTTGTAGTCCTCGTAAATTTCTATGACGCTTTTAGTAAGCTTCTTATCTTCAAAGATGATCTTTTCACTAAACAAAAAAACTCCATTTTCATTTAGTCCGTTATAAATTTTTTGCACTAGATCAGCCCTTTTTGGCGGTCTGATAAACTGCAAAGTATAGTTTGCCAAAACTGCGTCAAAGCCCACTAGCTCACACTTTAAAATATCATCAAGTAAAAATTTTATCTTTGCTCCATATGCCTTTGCCTTATTTTTGGCATTTGCTAGCATAGCTTCAGAGTTATCCACGCCACTTAGCACGAGGTCGTTTCTAAGGTTGTTTAGTAAAAGTAAGCTATTTGCCGTCGAGCAGCCAAGGTCGCATACACTTGCATCTTTTGGCAAAATTTTAGCAAGCAGCTTTGCGTTTAGATTTGAACTAACGTCGTAAAATGGCACTGAGCGCGAGATCATATCATCAAAAACGCTCGCCACAAAGTCATCAAATTCAAACTGCTTGCTTATAGGCTCTTTAAAAATTTCATCTCTCATATACCAGCTCCGTATCCATCAAAGTATCTCATTGTCTCGTTACCAAAAAGATCGCACACTCCAACACAAGCTCTAGCTCCGTTTATATCGCATTTGATCTGTTCTTTTAGCTCTTCAAGTGTGTCAAATTTTTTATTATCTCTTAGGCGCTTTATAAAACAAACCGCGACATGCTTCGCTACTTTTGGCGCGACCTCGTCTAATATGTGTGTCTCGACGCTAAAATTTCCATCCGTGCTAAGCCTATTGCCTATAAATGTGACCGAGCCGTAGGTATATGAGCCTATCCTTGTTCTTGTGGCGTATACGCCGTCTTTAGGCAAAAGATAATTTTTTACATCCAAATTTAGCGTTGCAACTAGCTCCTTTGCACCGATGCCCTGTCCTTTTATCACATTGCCCTCGATTGAGTACTCCCTGCCTATTAGCCTGTTTGCCTCTTCGATGTTGCCCTGACGTATCAGCTCTCTAATGGCTGAGCTATGCACGCCCATACCATCGTAGCAAACCTCGTCAACGACAACTACTTCTCCATCAAAAATTCTTTTCAGATCGTGCTTGTCCCATGCTCTATTTCTACCAAATCTAAAATCAAAGCCAACAACGATCTTTTTTAAATTTTTAAAATCCCTCTTCAAAAGTGCGATAAATTCCTCGCCGCTAAGCCCTTTTATGCTCTCAAAATCATACAAGAAGCAAGGATAGTTTGAGTACTCCGCTCGCTTTAGCTTTGGCGTAATGTTGGCTTTGTTTTTATCAATCACGACAAGTCCGCCAAACTCGCCTAGCTGCTTTAAAAGCTGCTTGTGCCCTCTGTGCACGCCGTCAAAGTGCCCTATCGCAACGGCAGTGATATTATCTTTTGTTAAAAGCGTAGAAAAATTCGGCATTTCCCTCTTTCCCTTTTACTTCACACTCTTTGCAAGTTATCATTTTAAATCCTAAGCCATTAGCCATCACTTCAAACCTCTTCATCGCTAAATTTATAGCTTTCATATCAGTGACGACTCCTTTTTTATTTCGTTTTACGCCAACACCCACTTCAAATTGTGGCTTAAAAAGCGTGATAATGAGCGAATTTACGCTTGCTAGCTCACAAATGGCAGGCAAAATTTCAGCTAAAGAGATAAAGCTAACATCGCAGGTTATTAGATCAAATTTACCTTGCTCTTGCTTAGCAAACTCTCTGACGTCAGTTTTTTCATAAATTTTCACTCGCTCATCGCTTCTTAGGCTGGCATCTAACTGATCAGTACCCACATCCACACCAGTCACGCTTTTTACGCCTTTGCTTAACAAAATTTGCATAAAGCCACCAGTCGAGCTACCTATATCAAGTGCGTTTTTGCCAGTTAGATCAAATTTCATCGTCTCCAAAAAACTCTTTAGCTTAAGCGCCCCTCGCCCAACGTAAATTTCATCAAGCAGCGAAATTTTAGCCTCGCTAACCTCGCTTGAAACCTTGGTGCAAATTTCGCCATTTGTTAGCACCTTGCCGCCCTTTATCAGCTCGCTCGCCTTGTTTCTACTTATGTTTAAAACGCTTGCGACGTAGTTATCAAACCTCAAGTTTTAGCCTCTCATATTCGCTCTCGTCGATCACCAGCACACCTAGCTCATTTGCTTTGTCAAGCTTGCTGCCAGCCTCCTCGCCAGCTAAGACGAAGTCCGTTTTTTTAGAAACTGAGCCAGAAACCTTTGCGCCAAAACTCTCAAGCTCGGCCTTTATCTCATCTCTTGGGCGACTTAGCGTGCCAGTTATAACGACCGTCTTGCCACTTAGTGCATTTGAGATGCTTTGTGCCTGCGCCACGCTTGGCTGCACGATCTGGCTTAGGGCTAAAATTTCTGCTCTATTTACCTCGCAAAGTCTATCAAGCTGTTTGCCATCTCCACGCCAAAGCCCTCAAGCGAGACAAGCTCTTCAAAGCTAGCATCAAGCCAGCCCAGCCCAAAACTACTTGCTAGCTTTTTAGCTGCCACTTCGCCAATGTGCTCGCAGCCAAGGCCCGTGATAAAGCGCGCTAGCTCCGCACCTTTACTGGCTTCAATGGCATTTAAAAGGTTATTTACCTTTTTCTCTTTAAAGCCCTCAAGCGCGATTAGATCATCAAATTTAAGGCCGTAAATGTCTTTTATGCAAGAGATCAGCCCCTTGTCAAATAGCAAATTTACGATCGCATCGCCAAGGCCGTCTATATTTAGGCATTTTTTCGATGCGTAGTGGATTATTGAGCCCACCACTCTTGCCCTGCAGCTTAAATTTTGGCACTTCACAAAGACCCCTTCATCAAGCAGGTGCGAGCCACAAACTGGGCAAAATTTAGGCCTCTCTATCGCTTGCTCGCTACCATCTCGTCTATCTTTAAAAACCTTTGTGATCTTTGGTATCACATCTCCTGAGCGGATAATGCCGATGTAATCGTTTTTCATAACACCAAGGCGCTCGATCTCGTCGAAGTTATGAAGGGTGGCGGATTTTACATTAGCACCGTCTATATTTACCTCATCAAGCACGCCAACAGGCGTTACTACGCCGCTTCTACCGACCTGAAGTGCCACGTCTCTTAGCCTTGTGACCTTTTCAATGGCTGGAAATTTAAACGCCACCATAAATTTTGGAAATTTGACCGTGTAGCCCAGCTGCTCGCAGCGTGCAAGATCATTTACACGTATCACCATGCCATCCATCATCACGCTTTTTGAGTCGCGATTTGCCAAGAGCTCGTTATATGCGGCCTCAAGCTCATCTTTTTTTAAAATTTTGAAAAATCATCCCTCTCAAAGCCAAGATCACGCACAAATTTCATCACCTCGCTGTGATCTTTTAGCCCAAGGCTCTGCTCGCCCACGCCCCAAGGTATAAAAAGTAGCTTTCTTTTTGCAGTGACTGCGCTATCAAGCTGTCTAAGACTGCCTGCGGCTGCGTTTCTAGGGTTTGAAAGTGGCGCCTCGCCATTTTTTGCGCGCTCTATATTTAGTAGCTCAAAGTCATCTTTTCTTATGACGACTTCGCCCCTGATTTCAATGAGCCCTTTGTAGCTAATGCTCTTTGGCACCGAGCTAATGGTCCTTGCATTTTGCGTCACGTCCTCGCCTGTAACGCCGTCGCCTCTGGTTATCGCCCTAACTAAAACGCCATTTTCATAGAGTAAATTTAGGCTCGCTCCGTCAAATTTTGGCTCAGCAACAAAGGTCAAATTCTCTTTATCACCGCGCTTTAGCCACGCATCAAGCTCGCCAAGACTAAAGATATCCTCCATGCTCCACATGCGCTTTATGTGGCTTGCCTTGCTAAAACCCTCTTTTACGCCTCCGCCCACTCGCTTAGTCGGCGAAAATAGCGAAATTTCACTGGGATTTGCCTGTTCATAATCAAGCACCGCATGATATAGCGCGTCATACTCCTCGTCGCTTGCAAGTGGCTCGTCCTCGTCGTAGTAGGCCTTTGCCCACGCATTTAGCGTATCTACTGCTTTTTCATACTCTTGTTTTGTCATTTTTGCTCCAAATTTACACCGCATTTTATCTTAAACATACTTTATAAATGATCCAAATTTAGCTCTCTCGCGTCACATAAATGGGCATTTTTATAGACCTTTGCTATCTCTCTCTAGCTCTCATCAGCGCAAAGCCAAGCAAATTTTGCCCTCGCCACTTCATAGGATTTTGCGCATTTTCATCGCTTGCGCCCAAACCTATGCCCCAAATTTTATCAACTGGGCTTGCCTCGACTAAAATTTTGCTCCCAGTTTGAAGTAAAAAGTCACGCAAAGGGGCATTTTGGCTAAATTTTAGATAGCTCGCATTTAGCACGACACTAAATTTGACCTCGTCCCAGACCTTAGCGTCAAAGCCACACACCTGCCTGCCAAGCGCCTTCATCTGCGCCGGATCTTTAGCAGCCAAAATTTGCTCCAAAGTCTCCTCGTCGCCAAAACACTCGGCCTTTTTCGCCATCATGTACTGCTCGGCGCAAACGTATCTCACCTCATCTTGCCAAAAGCTAGCAGCGTACCACTGGCTTAGGCAACTGGTACTTATACTTGCGCTCTTTTGATGACCCCAAAATAACAAAAACTTGCCAGCCGTACCTGCGTTGTAACGCTTTTTTAGCCACGCTAGATCATATCTTGGCTCGCAATCCCAAAGGGGGATAGCAAATTCATCGTTGATAAAAAGCGCACTTTCGTCGCTTCCAAGCCTCTCATCCCAGTACCCACGCCAGATCGCAGGCTCAGCAAAAAGGCGCCTGTACTCGGTACGCTCATCTTGACTGAGTGTTTTTAGCCAGTCATTAAATTTAAACTTATAATCCTCGCTAGCGCCCATCCTCCAGCCGATGGAAAATGGATCCATACTTGGAAATTTAATCCAAGGTGGCGGAAGTAAATTTCTCATCTAGTCTCTTTTATCAAACTTTGGCCTCGTCCTACCAAAGCGTGGCTTGACTCATCGCCTCATGCATATCAAAAAGCTGCTTATGCTCGGCCACATCGTGCGTCCTAATGATATGTGCGCCGTTTTCGAAGGCCTTTAAGTGTAGGTAAAGCGAGCCTGGCAGACGATCTTTGACCTCGCTTGGGTAGTAGTGGTTTATGACTGATTTGCGGCTGGCACCAACAAGTAGCGGGCAGTCAAATTTTAAAAAATGCTCTAAATGCTTGATAAGCAATAAATTTTGTTCAGCCGTCTTACCAAAGCCAATACCCACATCAAGCACTAGTTTTTTGGCGCCAAGCTCCTTTGCTAGTGCTATCTTTTGCTCAAAAAAGTCTGCTATCTCGCCGATTAAGTCGTTATATTTTGGTGCGACCTGCATAGTCGCAGGATCGCCTTGCATATGCATCATGCAAAACTCAGCGTCATATTGTGCCGCAAGCGTGGCAAGTGAGGCATTTGCCGTGATGTCATTTATCATTTTAAAGCCGTGGTTTAGCGCAAATTCTAAGCAATACTCATCAAAGCTGTCAAGGCTAAATTTCGCCTTTTCGTGTAAATTTAGCTTGTAAATTTCCTCCACGATATCTTTTATGCGCCTAAATTCCTCTTCACGGCCGCAATACTCGCTCCCTGGCCTTGAGCTAACGCCACCAAGGTCGATGTAGTCTGCACCTACTTCTATCATATATTCTATTTTTGAAATACCATTTTGCGTATTTATGCGGCTTTGTTCGTTAAAGCTATCTGTGTTTATATTTACAACGCCCATTATAAGAGGCTTTGTTGGCTTTATAAATTTTGTCTCTAAAAAGGCTGCTAAATTTTTAAGCCCAAAGTCTTGTAGCTTCTCTTTTTTAGCTAACTGTCTAAGCTGTGCATTTGTCGCCATTAGCAATGCTTTATTTAGACTCTGCTTACCCAAAATCGTATCTTTGTGTGTTACCAGCTCAGCACCAACACTTAATGCATCTTGCTTTAATATATTTGCCGCTGGGGTTTTTATCTCATCTATGTAAATAAAATTTATCTCGCTCTTTTCATGCATGAGCTTCGCGCCACCCGGACTTGGCGAGACGGCCTTGCAAATTTCATCAAAGTCGCTTTTATTATTTATCTTATAAAATTTCAACGTCGTCCTTTTTGAAATATAGTAAGCAGTAGCGGCGTTAGCACGGCGTGAGACTTGGCGTTTAGATCGGCAAGCTTGATGAGCGAGAAAAAATAATCCATCTCATCACCATTAAATTTATACCCGCTATCAACCGCCTTTGTCACGATAACGCCAACAAGCTCTTTTAACTCGTTTTTGCCAAATTTCTGAGCTTGCTCCTCTGCTATCTTTTGATCGATAAAGCCTGTTAGCTCTTTTAGGCTAAGCGATTTTAAATTTAGATCAAGGGTTATTTTTGGCTTTTTGGTTAGATTATTTTCTATGAGCATTCTTGATCTAATCGTTGGTAGAAGTAAATTTTTACTCTGTGTTGCTATTATAAATTTGATATTTCTTGGGGGCTCTTCAATGATCTTTAAAAGTGCATTTTGAGCCTCTGTCCTAAAAGAATTAGCATGTATTACTAAAATTTTTTCATCTTTTTCAGCAATGTAAGCTTCTGAGATGACCTCCTTTGCATTTTCTAGCAAAAAATCATCACTTACATAAAATCTTAAATTATTAATGCCAAACTCATCTTCAAGTTTGGCTTTTAAATTTTCAAAATCGCTTGTAACTACGATTTTATTAAGCATTTAGAGTATCACCTTTGCAAAGAGTGCCGCATCAATGCTTTTATCAAAAATTTTACAAAGGCTTATTAGTTTAACGTCTAAATTTTCGTCACTCGAGCTAAGAGTAAAGCTATTTTGTGCCTGCTCGTCAAATAGCCACATATAACTATCCTCATCGCTTTTGGCTAAATTCGCATATTTATCAAGGCTCTTTCCGATATAAAAAAACAAATATCCGTTTGGGAAAGCAAGACTTAGCATATCTTTTAGAAGCTGTTTTTGCTCATTTGTCTCTATCTCATCAAGTGATGGATAAAGCGATCTTAGACTAAAAAAAGGCAAAAATGGCCTAATGCTTTTTGAATGGTTCATCTTTTTTAAAAGATAAGTTTCAAACCATCTTCGCTCTTCATCACTGATAGTTATAAAAGCCCTTCCTTCAAGTAAAAATTTAAGCCTAGATGCTAGTAAAGGCGTCCATTCAACACGCCTTTCCTCCATCCAGCTCATCAAAGGACCTTCGTCCCTAATAGCCTTTAACGTCCACTGTATAAAGTCTTGCATTACTGATCTAACTTATACGCATCATGAAGTACGCGAACTGCTAGCTCGCCATATTTTTGATCAACGATCATTGAAATTTTTATCTCGCTTGTTGAGATCATTTGGATATTTATACCCTCTTTTGCAAGCGTTTCAAATGCTAGACATGCTACGCCGCTATGGCTCTTCATGCCTACGCCTATAACTGAAACTTTCACGATCGCATCATCAAATTCTATATGTTTTGCAGCTGAGAGCTTTTGCATAGTCTCTTTTGCTAGTTCAAGCTCATTTTGTGGCACTGTAAAGCCTAAATTTGTAGTACCGTCATGTCCTACGTTTTGGATTATCATATCTACGTTTATATTTTCATGAGCTAAAGCTGTAAAAATTTCTGCTGCGATGCCAGGCTTATCAACTACGCCTCTTAGAGTTACTCTTGCTTGATTTTTATCTAGTGCTATTCCGCTTACTAAAACTGCTTCCATATTGTCATCTTCCTTTGCTATTAATGTACCTTCGTTGTGATTAAAGCTACTTCTTGTAATGAGTTTTACATTTAGTTTTTTTGCTAGCTCGACTGAGCGATTTTGTAGCACCTTTGCACCAGCAGAAGCGAGCTCTAGCATCTCATCATAGCTTATCTTCTCAAGTTTTTTTGCCTTTTTTTCTATCCTTGGATCAGTCGTATAAACGCCATCAACATCGGTAAAAATTTCGCATAGATCAGCATCAAGCGCCCCTGCTAATGCAACTGCACTAAGATCACTGCCGCCTCTACCAAGGGTTGTGATATTACCTTTTTCATCTATACCTTGAAAGCCAGCCACAACTACGATTTTGCCAGCTTTTAGCTCGGCTTTAGCCTATCAGTCTCTATCCTTTCGATCCTTGCTTTTGTATGAATATCATCAGTAATTATGCCTGCCATCGCACCTGTCATACCCACACATGCATAGCCTTTTGCATTAAGTGCGATCGTTAAAAGCGCGGTCGTTACTTGCTCTCCAGAGCTTAAAAGCATATCAGTGGCGACGCCATCTGGATGTTTTGAAAAATACTCACTATATTCAACCAATTGATTTGTAACTCCGCTCATCGCAGAAACTACCACAACTACGTCTGCACCGCTATTTTTTGTCTCAATGACTCTATTTGCCACAGCTTCGATGCGTTCAAGTGTTCCTACGCTAGTTCCGCCAAATTTTTGAACGATCAACATCAAAAATATCCTTTCTCTTTAAAATAACTCAAAACCTTTTCATAAATAGGCTTTTTAAAGTGATTTATATTCTCTAAACTTCTACCAAAATCTACAAATTTATACTCGCTAAACTCAGGATGCTCTGTCTTTAAATTTACGCTGGCACCATTTTTAAGTCTAACCAAAAAATATTTTTGCGTCTGTCCGTCAAATGGATAAAATTTCTTTGCCGCGTTTGCTGGAAAGTCGTAGCTTAGCCACTGCGGATACTCATCTAAGATATCGATTTTATCAGTTCCGATCTCTTCTTTAAGCTCCCTTTTTAAGGCCTGCTTTGGACTCTCACCTTCATCTATTCCGCCTTGAGGAAACTGCCAAATATCATCCATATCCACCCTTTTTGCGACTAAAATTTCACATTTAAATGGATACAAGCTAGACAAAATAACAGCTGCCACATTTGGTCTGTATTTTTTTTGCATGATTTTTCCAAAAATTTTATTTGGGATAATAACTAAAAAGAGTTAAGAGATAGATAAATAAAACTACTTTTTACGCCGTTTGTAGTAAATCACACAGCCACTAAAAAGTAGCACGCCAACTCCACAAGAAGCCATAAAAAAGATAAATTTTCCGGCCTCTCCTAATGTATATCCAGCGTGCAGATCAAGCATAAATTTATAAATTTCAAAAGATTTTGGCATGGTATTTTTTAAAATTTCTCCGCTTGCAGTATCGACTACAAGTCTAACGCCATCACTCTCACTAGCGCCTTTTGGCAAGTAAAAGATCATAAATTTTACACCGTCTTTATTGAGAATAAAATTTAAAGTATCAAACTCATTTCCAAATTTTAAAGTAAAAATTTCATAAGCTTTTTGAAGATTTTCTACCTTTTGCTCATCATTTAGGCTAAAACCATTTTTGCTAGTAAAATTTGGCTTTTTAAAGACCTTCTCTTCGCCACAAATTTGATTTATAACCTTAGCAAATTTCTCATAAGAAAAGTATAGACCGCTAAAACAGATAATAAGCAAAATAGCCCCCAAATAAAGCCCCAAAAATCCGTGTAGCGAATATAAAAATGCAAATTTCTTTGCCTTTAGATTTAGCTCAAAGGCGCTAATAAATTTGCTTCTAAATCTCCAAAATTGTATAAACGCTCCAGTTAATAAAATCACAAGTAGTGCAAGCGTTGAAATCGCCACTATATCGCTTGCAAATTTAGATAAATTTTCATTTTTAAATAGAGCTAGTCCTAGATTTTTATGTAAATTTAAAGCTAGCCCTATAAATTTTTCCACACTATTTTCAGAGACTATCTCGCCCGTATATGGATCTACAAAGAACGACTTAAACTCGCCACTCTCGCTTGTGCCGCTTACCACATAAGCCCTATTTATCTCACCTTTTATCTTTATATAACTAAGGTTAAAATTTGGCCAAGTCTTACTAAAGACCTTTAAAATTTCATCTATTTTTAAAGCACTTTTATTAGTTGCTATGTCTATCTCATCTTTGCTAAAAGCTTCAATTATCTCATCGTGATACGAAATAATTGCTCCACTAATTGAAATTATCAAAAGCGGCAAAGCAAAGATAAGAGCTAAAATTAAGTGAAATTTCCGCCAAATTTTAAACATTTTAAAACTTTAGATTAAAGCCAAGCTCGATCTTTTGCCCATCGGCTATTAAGATATCATATCTGTTTGATCTTGTCGTAAAAAACTCGTTAAAGAGATTATAAACGCTTAGGTTTAGGCTGAAATTTTTAGTTACATTGTAGTTTATGCCAAGATCTGCGATAACGTAAGCTCTCATATCATTAGCATAGTTAAAAGAGTTTTTAGTTCTACCATAGTAATTTATCTGTGACCAGAAATTTAGCCATCTATTTAGCTCGTAGTTCGCTCCAAATTTAAATGTATGAAGCGGATAGTTGTTTAAGGTTTTACCAGCTTCTGGTCCATCTTTTTGTTTTGATTTTGTATAAACATAGCTTTGATTTAGTCTAAGAGCATTTGTCACCTGCCACTCATTTGTTAGCTCAACTCCGTAAATTTCAGCCTTGCCGATATTTATACTCTCCCAAATACCATTTGGATAAATTTTACCTTTATGCATACAAACGCTGCCTCTTGAGCAGATAGGGTTATAGCTTAACATATCTTTAAAACTTGTGTAAAAGCCAGTTAAAGACGTTTCAAAACCTTCATTATTATTATAAACGCCACCAAATTCATAACTTACGCTTGTCTCTGGCTTAAGGCTGCTTCTACCAAGCTGTGCTCCAAGTCCTCCAGCAAATGGCAACGCAAGATCTTGTGTGCGTTGCTTGATATCGGGTGTTGCATAACCTGTGCTAACTCCACCCTTTAAGGCGAAAAAGTCGTTTAAGCTATAGATGCTATAAATTCTTGGTGAAACGTGCGATCCATAGTTTTCATCGTAGTTATAACGAATACCAGTACTTAAGATAAAGTCTTTTGTAAGATGATAATCATCTTCGCCGTAAAGCGAAACATCATACCTTTTTACATTTGCCGCATCTGCTGTGGTAGCCTTTTCGTCAAGTTTTTCTTTTTTAGCGTTTAGTCCTAATGTAAAGGCATTATTATCGGTAAAATATGAGCCTTTTGTATCAAAATTTAGAGTCTTTAACGTCAAATTTTGTTGAGCTGTCTCTTTTAGCTTGCCATAAGATAAATAGCTTTGAAGCAAGATATTATCAAGCCTTGCTTCGTGGCTTAAATTTATCATATCTCCCTCTATTCTCTCGCTAGCAACCGAGTTAGTACCAGTTGATAGTGTTTTGCCTTTAGTTCTTTTATATTTCACATCGCTTCTTGCAAGCTCAAGTATAAGATCATTATTTTCATTTGGCTTAAAAAATAGTTTTGCACCAAAATTTCTATCCTTTTGCTCTCTGATTCCATAAGAAATTTTATCTTCTGATTTATTTAAATTTTTACCATAAACAGAAACACTTAAAACATCATCAATTAGTCCAGAGTGCAAATAAAGGCTATTGTAAAACTCGCCACTTATATTTTTATTTCTTGCAAATTTATAGCTTGAGCCAAGATTTGCACCAAATTCATTACTAAACTCATCTGTAATGATATTTATAACTCCACCAAGTGCATCGCTTCCATAAAGCGAGCTCATAGGTCCACGTATCACTTCAATACGGCTTATCGCACTTGCTGGTGGGACGAAACTATATGAGCCTCCAACACTTCTAAGTCCTTTATAGGCGTTATCGCCTGGTACTGGCATGCCATTTACTAGAATTTTAGTAAATCTTGGAGAGAATCCACGTATAGAAATTCCTCGTCTATTTGCCGCTGCGGGACTTGTCCCAAAAAGACTTGGGATATCTTTGGTCATACTCTCGATATCTTTGTGATTTTTCTTTTCTAATGCCTCTTTGGTTATAACACTAAGCGTTGCTGGTGCGTCTTTGATATTTTGCTCAAATCCTGTTGCACTCACTACTTTAACCTCTGGTAGAACCTTATCTTCATTTGCAAAAAGCGGTAAATTTATAAAAATTGCCGCACAAATAGAAATTTTTAATGCCCTTTTCACAAAAACTCCTTATAAAAATTTAATGTGCATTTTACTAAAATTAAATAATCGTTATCAATATCATACGTAACGCTAAAGGGATTAAATTTAACGCTTGAGGGATAAAATGATAAATTTAGACAAAAAATATGGAACAAGAGAGATATCTCAAAAGGAAAAACAAATAAGCGTAGAGTTTTTCAAACAAAGTAGCGGTATTAGCTATCTAAAAAGTGAAATTTTATGTAACGGCAGGATAAAAAGAGATCGTCACAAGTCTAAAAAATACCTATTTTTAATGTTTAATGAGGCTAAAAACGATCTTTGCTTTAAACTTGATAGAAAAGAGTATATTTTAAACAAAGATGAATTTTGCATTGGGCTTGTTAATGACGATTTTAAAGGTATCTTTGAGTATCAAAATAAATTTTATAAGACAAAAACACTACTTTTTGACGAAAGTTACGCAAATAAGCTTGAGATATTTGCTGGACTTAGATTTGATGATAAATTTGAGCTTTTAAAATACAAAAAAGATTTAGCTCAAATTTGCGTTTTAAATGAACTTGAGACGACAAATTTATATGAAGGCGCGATGAGGGAAATTTTTACCGAGTCAAAAATTTTAGAGCTTATTTACAAAAGTAAAATACGAAAAGAGAGCGAATTTTCACTTGGCAGTGATGAAGAAAAGACTCTTTTAAAGGCTAAAACGATCTTGTTAAGCCGTATGCAAAATCCTCCAAGCATCAAGGAGCTAGCTCATCTTTGTGGCACAAATGACTTTTGGCTAAAGAAAAATTTTAAGCTATTTTTCAAAGACACGATCTATCAGCTCTTAGCAAAAGAGCGCCTAAAGCTAGCTTTTACTCTTTTAGAGCAAAACGATATCAGCATAAAAGAAGCTGCAAATATCGTAGGTTACGCAAATACTGCACATTTTGCAAAAATTTTTAAGATAAATTTTGGCTTTTTGCCAAGCAAACTCTTAAAGACAAAAAGCTACTTTTAAACTGCTATAAATGCCAAATTTCTTATAATCGCCAAAATTTTAAAGAGAGAAATTTGCAAGTTTATATCCACGTACCATTTTGCGAAAGCAAATGTCCCTACTGCGCCTTTGGCTCAAGCGATGACGAATTTAACAAGGTTAGTGCCTATTTTAAGGCACTTTGCCTTGATCTAAATTTTCAGCTAAAAAGCCAAAATGTAAAAGAAATTTCTACTATCTTTTTTGGTGGCGGCACACCAAGCGCGGTAAATGTTAAATTTTATGATGAAATTTTTAGCATTTTAGCGCCTCTTTGCACACCAGAAGCCGAGATCACACTTGAAGCAAACCCAAACTCAGCAACCCTTACTTGGCTAAAACATGTTAAAAATTTAGGCGCAAATCGCATCAGCTTTGGCGCTCAAAGTTTTTTTGAAGATAAGCTAAAATTTCTAGGACGCATTCACAGTAGGGAGCAAATTTTTAAAGCAGTTGAAAATGCCAAGACCGCTGGCTTTAACAATATAAATTTAGACCTCATCTATGACACCAAATTTGACACTAAAAAGCGTCTTTTAGCTGAAGTGGCAAATTTAAAAAACCTTGCTATCACGCACCTAAGTGCTTACTCGCTCACTCTTGAAGAAAGCACCCCTTTTGCTGGTAAAAAAAGTTATAAAAAAGATAGCGACAGCCTGGCTAAATTTATGATAGAGCAAATTGGGCTTGCTGGCTTTGGGCAGTATGAAATTTCAAATTACGGGCAAATTTGTAAGCACAATCTTGGCTATTGGCAAGGCAAAAATTACCTTGGTGTGGGCGCTTTTAGCGTGGGCTTCGTGGATGGCACGAGATACTACGCCAAAAATAGCATAGATGCCTACATCTCACAACCAACTTACAGAAAAAAAGAAATTTTAAGTCAAAGCGAGCTAGTAAGAGAGCATATATTTTTAGGGCTTAGAAGCATAGTTGGCGTGGAGGCTGGACTATTAAGTGAGGCTCAGAAAAAGAGGGCGAATCTACTTGTAGAAAATGAAAAACTACTCTTTAAAAATGGCAAATTTTACAATCCAAATTTCTTACTAAGCGACGAGATCGCACTCTTTATCGAGGGCTAAATTTATAAAATTTTGAGCAAAGTCAAGATAAAATACAAAGCTTAAATAAAATTTAATAGAGGCAAAAATGTTTGGAATGAGTTTTTCTGAAATCTTAGTTATCGCTATTATTGCAGTGTTAGTTTTAGGTCCTGACAAGCTGCCAAGCGCGATGGTTCAGATTGCAAAATTTCTAAAAATGTTTAAAAAAGGCATAAACGACGCAAAATCAACATTTGATCAAGAAATGAAGATAGCTGAGCTAAAAGAAGATGCTCAAAAATATAAAGAAAGCATAACTAAAAGTACGCAAAGTGTGCGTAAAAAGCTTACTTTTGAGGAGCTTGACGAGATCAAAAAAAGCGCAAATGATATCACAAACGATATACAAAATGTCGTAAGCGATACCAAAAAAACGGTAGAAAATATACAAAATCCAACAGATTTAGTTAAAGATGCGATCTTAAACGATAAAAAAGAGGCGTAATGTTTGAAGAGCTAAGACCCCATTTAATCGAACTTAGAAAGAGACTTTTTATAAGCATAGTAAGCGTTTTTGTCTGCTTTGGCATCTGCTTTACATTTTGGAACCCACTGCTTGCATGGATGAGCGAACCGCTAAAACAGGTATTACCAGCTGGCTCAAATATCATATTCACTCAAATTCAAGAGCCATTTTTTACAGCGATGAAGGTTGCATTTTTTGCTGGTGTCGTGATCGCGCTACCTATCATTTTTTGGCAGTTTTGGCTATTTGTCGCTCCTGGACTTTATGACAATGAAAAAAAATATGTGATCCCATTTGTCATCTCAGCTTCATTTATGTTTGCGTGCGGGGCAGCATTTTGTTACTACGTGGTCATCCCACTTGGCTTTGCATTTTTGGTAAATTTTGGTGGCCAGCTCTTTACGGCACTACCAAGCATTGGCGAGTATGTCGGTTTTTTTGCAAAACTACTAATTGGCTTTGGAATTTCATTTGAGCTACCAGTCATTACATTTTTCTTAGCAAAGATCGGACTTGTCGATGACAAGATGCTAAAAGATTACTTCAGATACGCTGTTGTTATCATCTTTATCTTTGCAGCTATCGTTACACCACCTGATGTGATAAGTCAAGTCTTAATGGCGCTACCACTCATCGGACTTTATGGAATTTCAATATTCGTCGCTAAAAGAGCTAACAAGAGCGACGATGAAGACGAAAAAGAAGAACAAGACAGCGACGTAGCAAGCGATGAGTAATATAAACGACGTCTCAAGTTATGATTATTTTTTGCCAGAAGAGCTCATCGCAAAGGAGCCAGTTTTGCCAAAAGAAGAGGCAAGACTGCTTGTCTATTTTAAAAATACAAAAGAGATAAAACACTACAAATTTAAAGATCTCTCCAGCCTCATCCCAGAGGACGCAGCGGTCATTTTTAATAACACAAAAGTTATCAAAGCTCGCATTTTAGGACAAAAAGAAAGCGGCGGGGCTTGCGAAGTGATGCTAAACCAGCCCATAGGCGAAAATAAATTTAGCATCTATATAAGAGGCAAAGTAAGTGCTGGTAGTGTTTTAAATTTTCCTGATAATCTAAAAGTAAATGTGCTTGAGCTAAATGATGATGGCACAAGAGTGGTAAATTTTACGCAAAATGGCGTTTTGCTTGATAATGTTCACCTTTTTAGTGAGCTTGAAAAGTTCGGTCATGTTCCACTTCCGCCATACATTAAAAGAGCCGATACAAAGGATGATGAGAGCTGGTATCAAAGCATATTTGCCAAAAATAGTGGTGCAGTGGCAGCTCCGACAGCTAGCCTTCACATAAGTGAACAAATGCTAGAGCAGATAAAAGCAAAGCATGAAGTAGCCTACATTACGCTTCACGTTGGCGCTGGGACATTTAAAGGCGTAGAGTGCCAAAATATAAATGACCATAAAATGCACTCAGAATTTTACGAGCTAAGCGAGCAAGCTCAAGAGATTATAAATTCTAATAAACCAATCCTTGGCGTTGGTACGACGGTTACTAGATGTGTTGAAGAATTTGCAAGGAGCAAGCAAGTAAGCGGCTTTTGTAAGTTATTTTTAAACCTAAATAATAAACCAATTAGACAAAACTACCTTCTTACAAATTTTCATCTACCAAAATCAACTCTAATAATGCTAGTTACCAGCTTTATAGGGCTTGAAGAGACGATGAGAATTTATAAAACGGCAGTTGATGAAAAGTATAAATTTTACTCATACGGCGACGGAATGTTGATAATATGAAAGATAAGCCTATCGATATCATAAACAGAATGGAAATTTTCCTTAGTGCCATATACCAAGATGCGCAAGATACTAAAAATTCCATCATTTTTAGCTACGATCCAAGTTATCCAAGGTTTTTAAAATTTGATGCTACAAATCTCATAAAAACACTTGAAAATATTTGCAAATTTTTCCTTTACTCTACCGAATATACAGACATTTATATTCTCTTTCAGCTTAAAAATTATAGTCCCAAATCTGTACATTTTGACATTAAGATAAAATCTAGCCATAGCGTAATGAGACCAAGTCATTATTATCTCAGCAAGATAAATGACTATCTAAAAAAAGCAAATGAATCTATGATCTCTCATAATGATGGAGAATTTTTAATATCTTTTAGCGCGGCACTAACGGGCGATAGAGCCATCCAAAGACAAATAAATATCAAAAATCAAACAAATACAAATATCTTAGTTGCTTGCGATGACGATGCTTTGTTTGACACCATTAGTGCTCAGATAAATTTTTTAGGTCTAAAGGTTATCGGTAAAAACGACATTAGTAATCTAATGAGACATATAAAAGATTCTATTTTTACCCCATTTGTTATCTTTATCGATAGTAAAATTTTAAAAAATGAAGCGATGCTAGAAGATATACTTGAGTTTAAAAATATTAAGAATTTTCGTATCGTAGCCATTTGCAAAAACGATGAGTCGGCTAACGATCTGCCAAATCATGTCACGGTATTAAAGCAGCCTTTTAGCACAGATAGCTTTCAGCTAGCTTTTAAAAATTCACTCGAGAAATAGACCGATTTTTACTTTTTAATTTATCCCAAGATATCTTTTTAAAATAATAGTGGCTGAAATGCTATCTAGCCTACCATCTCGCTTTGTATTGGCGTAAATTTCACTAGCTTCACTGCTGCTAAAGGCTTCATCTTGATAGACAATATTTGCCTTTACATCAAGAAGTGAAACAAAATGCTCGATGCGTCTTCTCATCTCATCTTCGCTACTACCGCCGATTGGCACACCCACTACTAGCGTATCTGGGGCATATTCATTTACCTTTTGGTTCACATCTCTTGCGGCTTGATTTCTATTTTTTCTAAGCACTGGCTCAAGCGGAGTCACGATCTCGCCAAAACCAAAGGCAAGTCCTATTCGCTTTAGCCCAACATCAATAGCCATAAATTTCTCTCTCATAGCAAGCTCTTTACTCTTAGATTTGAAATTTCAACTAGCCCTTCAAGCTCGTACTCATAGATGATATCACCAAATTTTGCTAAAACTTCATCAAGACTTACACCATTTTTACAAAATTTTAAAATCTCGTCACTAGTTTTTTCTTGCTCTTTTATCTCACCAAAAAGTGAAGCAAATTTATGATAGTCATCAATAAGCTCGGCTTTTTTATTTGCAAGCAAAAAATTTGTCCCATCGCTTTCACCTATGCGTTGTGGCAGTACATAAACTGGAATTTTAAGCTCGTTTGCAAGCCTTGCACTTTGCATAGAGCCACTTTTAAGATCAGCTTGCGCGACGACTAGAGCTTCACAAAGCCCCACAACTATGCGGTTTCGCTCTAAAAATCTATAAGCAAGTGGCGGCTCACCTTCATCATACTCACTAAGAGCCAAGGCTTTTTCATAAATTTCTTTTATTGCCACTTTATTTTGGCTTGGATAGATGGTGTCAAGTCCGCTCGCAAAAATACCAATCGTTCGTGGCATAGCGGCTTTATGAGCTGTGATATCAACGCCGATTGCTCCACCACTTACCACGCAGACGTTTGCACTTTTTAGTGCTGCGCAAAGTGCCGTAACGCACTCTTTTGTATAAACACTTGCCTTTCTTGAGCCAACAACCGCGATCTTTGGTAAGGATAAAAGCGAAGTATCTCCGATAAAATTTAGCTGTTTTGGTGGATTTTTTAGTCTATTTAGTGGCTCTGGGATAAAGTCAAGTCTCATAAAATATCTTTTAAATAAACCACATCAACATCTTTTAAAAGATTATTTTTACTCTCTTTTATCACTGCGATCGTATTTTTCTTTGGATGTCCAATGGCGATCGCATAGCCTCTTTTTTTAGCCAAATTTACAGCAGCCACAAGCTCACGCCTAACAGCACTAGCCGATGGATCGTCGTCTAAAAATATATCTCTTGAAATGTATGGCTGATTATGTTTTTTTGCAGCTCTTGCTACTGCGGTTTGAGCGATAGTTTTGCTATCAACAAAGACAAAGCCCTGCTGTATCAGCGCCCTATATGCCTTATCCATAGCGTCAAAATCGCTTGTAAAGCGTGATCCTGTGTGGTTGTTTGTATATTTTGCACGCGGGAAGTCTTTGCGTATCCTTTTTATCTTTTCGTGCATGCTCTCAAAACTCTCGTTGATCGTGAGAGTGCCTATCTCTGGACTATCAAAGTGTTTCGCTTGCATCGGAAGATGTATCATATAAAACTCAAATGTTCTTGCGATATTTGGAGTGTCTGGATGAGTCTTTGTCGCTGGAAAAATAGACGGTGTGATTTTTAGGCCAAGTGATTTTATCATACTTGCATGTTCAAATGTCGCCACATCGTCTATTATGATAACGAGCTTTGCGTGCCCTTTTATGCTGGCATTTGGCGTAAAAGGTACCGCTTCAAAGCTATCTTTTTTTATATTCTTTTCTTCATATTTTGTTTTTTCTATCTTTTTGGTAGTTAAATTTTCAGCTTTTTTAGCTGACTCGACTTTTGTGTTCTCGCTTTTGAATTTTTCTTTTTTTTCTATTTCAGTGCTTTTATTTTGATCGACTTTTACTTCAAAATTTTGAGGTTTTAACTCGGTTTTTTGTTCGGTTTTTGAGCTATAAAATGGCTCTATCTTTTGTTCATTTTCTATTACACTAGGCTCTGTATTTTTATAACTTGCAAGTAAATTTTTAGTATCGTTTTGCTCTTTTTTTATCTCTTCTTTTTTGGCTTCACTCTTTACTTCAGCTATCTTTTTTTGCTCTTTTGGCTCAACTTTTGAATTTAAAGCAAGCTCACTTTTATGCTTAGGATCGGTAAAAATTTTACTTAAATTTTCATCTTCATCAAATTTTAGAGGGTATTTTCTCTTTTCGTACTCTTGCTTTTTCTCTTTACTAGCAATCTTTGGCTCAGCTTTTTTTAGAATTTGCTTCTCTATCTTTGGCTCATTTGCTTTGCTTATCTGTTCTGCACCATTATTTTTTATACTAAGAGCCACGCTAAGTGCTATTATCAAAATTGCCGCGATAATACCTATACCAAGATAGGTTTTATTGTGAGAGCGACCTGCACTCTTTTTTGTAGGTCGCTTCTTTGTAGTCTTTTTTTCGCTCAAGGCTTAGTTTTTATTCTGATCTATAAGTTTGCCGTTAGTTATCCAAGGCATCATCGCGCGAAGTTTTTTGCCAGTTTGATTTAGCAAACTTCTCTCAGCTATACCGCGTTCAGCGTTCATTCTAACATATCCTGCTTTTCTCTCTAGGATAAAGTCTTTTGCAAATTTGCCATTTTGAATCTCTTTCAAAACTTCTTTCATAGCTTTTCTGCTCTCTTCACCAACCACTCTTACGCCGCTTACGTAATCACCGTATTCAGCGGTATTTGAGATAGAATAACGCATATCGGCCATGCCACCTTGATACATCAAATCAACGATTAGTTTTAGCTCGTGTAAGCATTCAAAATAGGCCATCTCAGGCTCATATCCAGCTTCTACAAGCGTATCAAAGCCTGCATTTACTAGCGCGCACAAACCGCCGCAAAGCACAGCTTGTTCACCAAACAAATCTGTTTCAGTTTCATCTTTAAATGTAGTCTCGATGATGCCAGTTCTGCCGCCGCCTATGCCGCATGCGTAGCTTAGTGCGATCTCTTTTGCCTTTCCACTTGCATTTTGCTCAACGGCGATAAGATCAGGTATGCCACCGCCTCTTACAAATTCGCTTCTAACTGTGTGTCCTGGGGCTTTTGGAGCTATCATAATGACGTCTATGTTTGCTGGAGCTTTTATTTGACCAAAATGCACATTAAATCCATGTCCAAATGCGATAGCAGCGTGATCTTTTAAATTTGGTTCAATCTCATTTTTATAAATTTCTGCTTGAAGTTCGTCTGGAGTCAATATCATGATCACATCGGCACCCTTTGCGGCTTCGCTAACAGTTTTTACCTCAAAGCCCTTTGCTTCAGCTTTTGCCCAGCTTTTGCCGCCTTTTGCAAGACCTATAACAACACTTACCCCATTATCTCTTAAATTTTCAGCATGTGCGTGACCTTGTGAGCCAAAGCCGATGATTGCTACTTTTTTACTTTGAATAAGACTCAAATCACAGTCTTTATCGTAATAAACACTTATAGCCATTGTTACTCCTATTATTAAAATTTGGCAAAATTATAACTTTAGCCAGCAAAAATTCGGCTGAAACGTGCAGAAACTAATTTTAAGTTTTATGATAATTTATTTTGCTAAAATACGCTGAAAATTCAATAAAAAGAGATAACTCAATGAATGAATCAGTTTTTAAAAAGATCAAAGCACTTCCACCACTAGATGACACAGTTATACAAATTCAACGCCTACACGCGGATGAAAACAGCTCAATAAGCGATCTTACAAAAGTAGTCGAAAAAGATCCGATGCTAACAGCAAATATCCTACGTTCTGCAAACTCTCCACTTTATGGATTTTCTCAAGAGATTACAACTATTGCAAGAGCTATTTCTCTTTTTGGTATGGCTACTATTCGAGGTTTTGCGCTTTCAAGTACGATTAAAAAGAGTTTTTCTATAAATTTAGAGCCTTATGGCATTACTACACAAGATTTTTTAAATATCTCGATAATACAAAATGCACTGATGTACAATTGGCATTCTAAAGTTAATCCTAAAAGCTTAGAAATTCTCTCTCCAGCTTCATTTATGCTTGAGATTGGCAAAATAGTTCTTGCTCATGAATTAGCTGAAAATAAGCAAGACGTCGAATTTAGAGAAAAACTTAAAAATATATCTAGCCCAATCGATCTTGCCCTATTTGAAACAGAAATTTTAGATATGTCAAATGAAGAAGTTACAGCTAAAATTTTTGAACAATGGAACCTTGAGACAGAGCTTAGCAGCTCAATACTCTATTCAAATAATCCAGAAGAGGCACCAGATCATATAAAAGACTATGCAAAAGCCCTAAAAGTGATAAAAACAGCTGTAAATATCTTTAATCAACTTGATGATATAAGCATACAAAATACCCTACCTCTTCTTGACGAATACGGCTTTGGACATGATACGTTTTTAATGGCTGTTGCTAAAGTCAAAGATAATTTGTGAAAGAATTTCTAACATCACTACTAGTTGGCATCAAGGAAAAAGAAGTTTCAAACGAAGATAAAGAGATTTTACGAAATCTCTTAAATCTTGGTGCCGTAAGCTCTCATAAAGATAAATTTTACCTAAACAATGGCTACGTCTGTGGCAAGCTAGACATCAGCCAAAACGCAACTGGCTTTATCATGCCATTTGATAAACGCTTCAAGCAAGATATCATCGTAGAAAATAAAAATTTAAACAACTCTCACCTTGGCGATATCGTGTTAGCAAAGCTTTTGCCGCTTAAGAAAAAACGCCAAAGTGCTAAAATAGTAATGAGCCTAAAGCTTGCAAATGAGACAAGTGTGGTCTATACAAAACGCTTTGGAGCGGCCATTTTAGGTGTAAATTTAAAAACTGGACTAAGCACTACCTTAAAAGCGACGCAAAAAAGCCTAAAGATGCTTCCTCTTGGGACGCTACTTAAAATAAACAACCTAAATAACGAAATAGTCGAGGTTTTAGGAAATTTAGACGATCCATTAAGCGATGAGAAAATTTCGCTTGCTATTTATAATAAAAACGATAAATTTAGCGAGGCTTGTGAGCTTGAGGCAAAGGCTTTTGGCGACGAAGTCGATGCTAGCATGTATCCAAATAGAGTTGATCTAAGAAATTTAGAGTTTTGCACAATCGATCCAGTCGATGCCAAAGACTTTGACGATGCCATATATTTTGATGAGAAAAAGTGCGAAATTTACGTCGCAATTGCCGATGTAAGCGAATATGTGACTGCATATAGCGCTATCGATAGCGAGGCTAAAAAAAGAGGCTTTTCGATCTACTTTCCGCACATCTCAGTGCCGATGTTGCCGCGCGCACTTAGTGAAAATATCTGCTCGCTAAAGCCAGACGTGCCGCGTCTTGCATTTTGTTTTAAAATTTCACTTGATGCAAACAACGAGGTAAAAAAAGAGGAGCTTTTTGAGGCGATCATCCTTTCAAAAAGGCGCTTTAATTACGACGAGATAGATGAAATTTTAGAAGGCAAAAGAGAGTGTGAAATTTCATGGATCAAGCCACTTTTTAAACTCACCACAAAGCTTCGCAAAAAAAGGCTTTTGCATGCATTTGACTTTAGGACAAAAGAGCTGAGAATGAGTCTTGATGAAGAGGGTCAAATTTCGCAAACTAGATTTGAAAGTGACTCCGACTCGCACAGATTAGTCGAAGACTGTATGCTTTTAGCAAATAAAGCTGCCGCAAAGCTCATCACAAAGGGTGTTTTTAGAAACCACGCATCGCCTGATTTTAAAAAGATAGATACTTTGCTTGAAGACTTGCAGCTTCTGGGGCTTGACTTTACCTACGAGAGTGACCTTGCAAATTTGATAAGAAAGATCCAAATAAAAGCCGACGAGCTAGGCAACCGCGAGGAGATAGATAAACTCATCATCAAGTCTCAAAAAAAAGCTGAGTACTCAAGTGAAAATTTAGGCCACTTTGGGCTTGGATTTGATAGATACACACACTTTACAAGCCCTATTAGACGCTACTCTGATCTCATTTTACACAGGCTCTTAAAGGCTAAAATTTTAAAAGATGAGAAGCTTTACAACTTCTTGCTTTTAAATATCCAAAGCACCTGCGCAAATTTAAGCGAGCTTGAAAGAGAAGCCGACAAGGTAGCCTACGACTTTATGGATAGGAAATTTGCACGCTGGGCAGCAGCAAACATTGGCAAAGAGGTGCGTTGCTACGTGAGCGAAAACCAAAATGTCTTGGTTGCTAAGCTTGATGATTATTTTGTTGGAGCTAGAATTTTTATAACTGGATACAGCGCAAATTTACTTCAAAAGCTTGTTGTAAAGATCACAGAGGCCGACATCGCAAGTGCTAAAATTTTTGCAAAAGTGGTAAGAAAGATCGATGTATAGAAAAGATTTGGAGCTAAATTTAACAAATGCAAATTTAAGCAACTACTTCTTGCTTTTTGGAGCGGATGAGTTTCAGATTGAGCTCTTCGGCAAAGAAATTTTGAGCTTTTACTCTAGCGAAGATGCAAATCTATTAAGCCTTTATTTTGACGAGTACAACTACGCGCAAGCAAGCTCTCACCTAAGCGAACAGTCACTTTTTGGCGGCAAAAATATCCTCTATGTAAAAAGCGACAAAAAGATCCCAGCAAAAGAGCTAAAAGAGCTCATCTCGCTTTGCTCAAAGAGCCCAGACAACTACTTTTTGTTTGAGCTTTATGAGGCCGATATGAAGCTAGTTTTTGATACACAAAAGGCTTTTGGGACAAATTTTGCGAGATTTTTCAAGCCTTCAAACCCAGATGAAGCGATAAATTTACTAGCCAAAAACTCAGCCAAAATAGGACTAAACATAACCAAAAACGCACTTTATGAGCTTTACTTTACGCATAATGAAAATTTATACCTTGCAGCAAGCGAGCTAACAAAACTAAAAAGCCTAAACACACACATCGAACAAGATGATGTAAAAAGGCTGGTTTTTGGACTTGGTGGGATAAATTTTGATGATTTTTTTAACAAATTTATGGCCCTAAAAGATATAAAAAACGACTTCTTTACCTATCTAGAAGATCCAAATTTTAATGAAATTTTACTTCTAAACTCACTTTACAAAGCATTTTTTAGGCTATTTAAAATTTACTCTTATATAAAGATAAATGGTCGCTTAAATTTAGATGAGGCAATTGGTTATCAACCGCCTGTAAATGTCGCAAATTTACTAAAAACCAATAGTTTAAAACTAAATTTAAATACATATCTAGAAATATTTAAAACTCTAAATTTAGCCGAACTAGAGCTAAAAACAAACACAAAAATGGATAAAGAAATTTTTGTTCTATCTACCATTTTAAACTTACAGCATCTAATATCAACAGCAAACATTAAGTAATTTTAAGCTAAAATCCACCCCTGCTTAATGCAAAATCCTTGCTCACAAAGTGAGCTAAATATCCATAAGGAGAAAAAATGAAACATTATGAGCTTTTATTTATTCTTAAGCCGACACTAACGGAAGAGGAAGTTAAAGCTAAGGTTGATTTCGTAAAAGAAGTCATAACAAAAAACGGCGGAGAGATCACTACTGTCGTTGAGATGGGTACTAGAAAGTTAGCCTATACCATAAAAAAATATGAGCGTGGAACATACTTTGTTATCTACTACAAAGCTCCACCAGCACTTCTTGCAGAGCTTACAAGAAACGTAAGAATCACTGAAGATATCATAAGATTTTTAAGCGTTAAATATGAAAACAAACGCGAAATCGCAGCTTGGGAAAGACTTTGCAAAGGTATCAAACAAACTATAAAAAAAGAGCCTCGTGAGCCAAGAGCACCACGTGAGCCAAGAGTTGAAAAAGTAGACGAGCAAACTTTTACAGAAGAATAATCAAGGATAAAAAATGTTCAATAAAGTAGTACTAGTTGGGAATTTAACAAGAGATATTGAGCTAAGATACACTACTAGTGGATCTGCTATAGGAAATTCCGGTATTGCTGTTACTAGAAAATTTAATACTAACGGCGAAAAACGTGAAGAGACATGCTTTATTGACATATCGTTCTTTGGCAAATCAGCTGAGATAGCAAATCAATATTTAAGCAAAGGCTCCAAACTTCTGGTTGAAGGAAGATTAAAATTTGATCAATGGACCGACAATAACGGACAAAACCGCTCAAAGCACTCAATCGTAGTTGAAAATATGGAGATGCTTGGCGGAAATAGTGGAGCTAATGGACAAAGTCAAGGTGGATTTAATCAAAATAGTTCATACTCGCAACAACGAAATAATGGTTCAAATAATAGCTATGGCAATGGTGGATATCAAAATTCAGCACCACAAAGACAGCAAATGCAACCACAAAATAAAAAAGTACAAGAAGAGTACTATGAGGAGAAAATCCCTGATATAAACATTGACGCCGATAATTTTGATGGCGACAACGAAATACCGTTTTAATTTAAAGGATAGAAAATGGCAGAAAAAAGAAAATATTCACGTAAATATTGCAAATTTACAGAAGCAAAAATTGATTTTATAGATTATAAAGATACTTCTCTTTTAAAGTATTGTTTATCAGAGAGATTTAAAATAATGCCAAGGCGTTTAACTGGCACATCAAAAAGACATCAAGAAATGGTAGAAAAAGCGATCAAAAGGGCTCGTCATGCAGCTATTATACCTTACATAGTAGATCGCAAAGATGTAGTTTCAAATCCTTTTGATGGACTATAATTATTAAACTATTAAGCCCCTATTAACGGGGTTTAATCCTAATCTTAAATATCCTAGATTTATGTTCTTATAGTTTTTTATTTATTGAATACAATTTAAAATATTTTTCAAGCATTATCTATAATTTTGGTTTAACTTACACGAGGTAATTAGAATTTATTCAGATGGATATCTCAAATATATGCTGTCTTTAAATAACTCTATAGCATCAATTTATTAGTTCAAAATAAATTATTTAGCCATATGTACAATCAATATCATTGATCCATATTATTCACAATTTTTACCACGAATCACGCATCATCTATCGTATAGCAATAGCTGCTCACATGAGGCTAAAAGACAAGGTACTTAAATATAAATAAATTTTATTAAATAAATCCAATATTCATCCATTTGGTGTCTGCATATCTTGCAAGTAGGCTTTATAATATATTTTATTTTGAAAACTTATTGATGTCAAATCAGCTTAACCGTACAATTAATATTAGCCAAAAACAAATTTTAAGCATCCTTTTCTTGACATGTAATAATGTTTTTTGTATAATCTCAATTCTTTTTTAAGCAAATGTCTTGCTAGCTCAGTCGGTAGAGCATCTCACTTTTAATGAGGGGGCCGTTGGTTCGAATCCAACGCAGGACACCATTTT